>JAAUQO010000321.1 GCA_012032775.1 Oscillochloris sp.
AAGCGATGTTTATTCGTGGCAAACCGGATCATGCCACAAAAAAACGGTCGGCACAGTGGAAATGTGCCGACCGTTTTCATTGTCAGGTATGGCCTGAGTTGCCGGGTTAGCGGATCAAGGTTCGTCGTACCGAGTCCGCTGCCGCTTGCGCCGTGCCGATATACTTGCGATATACCGTCGCCTGTCCGAAGATCAACGGCGCCGCAATGCCGATCAATATCAGCGCCGGAATCCACATCACGGCGCCTATGATCGCTGCCAGCCAGGCACAGATCAAACCGCCGCCGATCAAGACATTCAGCAATGCGGTACTGCCGCGCTGTGCTGCCGATGGCGCGATCAGTTCACGTAGATTGCCGATCAATAACAACAGACCGGCAAATGCGCCATAGTGGGCAAGCAAGCCGGCGCTGAAAAAGCGCATCACGAAATAGATCACGACCAGAACCGCCACGGCTCCGGCAATATACAAGTAGATCGGCTTGATCCGAAAACCGCCGATGTTAGTATAGTTCCCGCCGCTGTTGTAGTTTCCGCCCCCGTTATACATCGCCGTTCCTTTCCGCAGTGGCCGTATCGCCACAGGTTCACGCATATTGTATCGTTATGACGATCCGGTTGCGGCGGTTGTTGCAGCAAAATTATTCGTCGAATACGGCCCGCACCCGGAACATTCCGTTGGCCTGATCGGGCGCATTCTGCAATACTTCTTCCCGCGTCAGCGCTCCGGTGATCTGATCACTGCGCAACACACTGGTTAGACCGCTGACCTGAGCGGTTGCTTCGACGCCAGCGACATCCACTTCCTGCAACATATTGATGTAGTCGAGGATGGCCGATACCTGGGTTCGCATGCGCTCAAGTTCCTGTGGCTCCAGGTGCAAACGGGCCAGGCGCGCTACATGGGCGATCTCGGCGGTTGATAAGGACATGCCTGTTCTCCTATGGCCTCGCAGATTGGGCCGTTTTATGGGTAGATCCGATACAGCATACGCGGGAATCCGATCGTCTCGCGGATGTGGCGAGTGCCGCTGATCCATGCTACCGCACGTTCGATGCCCATCCCAAATCCACTATGTGGAACCGTCCCGTAGCGCCGTAAGTCAAGGTACCAGCGGTAGTCATCGACATTCAAGCCGTGTTCTTGAATGCGTTGCTCCAACAATACCGCATCATAGATGCGTTGCGAACCGCCGATGATCTCGCCGTACCCCTCCGGTGCCAGTAGATCGGCGCAGAGTGCGACCTCCGGTCGCTCAGGATCCGGTTCCATATAAAAGGCCTTGATCGCGCTTGGGAACCGCTCCACAAAGACCGGTCGATCGAATTGTTGCACAATCAGGGTTTCGTGCGGCGCCCCGAAGTCGTCGCCCCACTGAATCGGTGTGCATCCCTCTACTTCGGTGTAACGCGCGTTGATCAATTCGATCGCTTCGTCGTAGCTGATGCGTGGGAACGGCGCTTTGACCCTCTCCAGGGCTGCAATATCCCGTTCCAATGTGTGCAAGTCATTGCCCCGGCGCTCCAGCACGCGTTGCACAATCGCACTCACAAATTGCTCTTGCAACACCAGATTGTCGGCATGGGTCGCAAACGCGACCTCCGGCTCGATCATCCAGAATTCCGTCAGATGGCGGCGGGTCTTGCTCTTCTCGGCCCGAAATGTCGGTCCAAAACAGTATACCTTGCCGAAACTCATCATGCCGGCTTCGACGTAGAGTTGGCCGGTTTGCGCCAGATAGGCCTGGCCAAGGTCGAAGTACTCGGTCGCGAAGAGATTGGTGGTGCCTTCGGCAGCAGTCGCCGTCAATAGTGGTGTGTCGAAGCGGATAAATCCCTGCTCGTTCAGCCACTCCTGCGCCGCTGCGATTACCTCGGCTCTGATCCGCAACAGGGCATGCTGGCGCGCTGAACGGATCCAAAGGTGCCGGTGCTCCATCAGAAATTCCGTGCCGTGCTCCTTTGGGCTGATCGGGTAATCGCTGCTGGCGCCAACCTGCTCAAGCCCATTGACATCGATCTCGTATCCTCCCGGCGCACGCTCATCCGCGCGGACGCTGCCGGTGATTCGGCACGAGGATTCCTGGGTGAGTGTCTGGGCCGCCGCAAATACCGCCTCATCAACATTTTTTTTGAAAACCACACATTGGATGGTGCCGGTTCCATCGCGCAGTTGGATGAAGATCAGTTTGCCTTTTTCGGTTTTATGATAGACCCACCCCGCCAGGGTAACTGTCTCACCGGCATGGTTGCCGATTGTGGCTATGGTGGCTGTCGGTAGTAATGACATCGCGCGCTCCTCTGACTGCCTACGCAATAATGGCTGAACTGCCCGTCAGTATGCCACGACTTGCCGGGCCGGGCAAATTGACAGCCGGGCCTGAATGGTCAATAATTCGTCTACGCAATAGAATGAATCATGTATCTCTGCTACGCGTTCTCCAATTCGCCCCTCGTGAGAGCAGAACGGTAATGCCAATGGATATCCACCGCTGGAGCGAGCAGCATCAAGTTCGTCGCGCTCTTGCCGCCCTTGCCGATTTTCGTCCGGCGTTAGCCACGGCAATTGCCGTTCAACAAGTGCCGGCTCCGACGTTTGAAGAAGCTGAACGCAGCGAATGGTGCGTCGCCGGATGGCCGATATCGGCTTGCATGATGTCGAGATCGATACGATCGGCAATGTCTATGGCCGTCGGCCCGGTCGCCAGCCCGACCCCGGCCTGCTGGTCTCCGCACATCTTGATACGGTCTTCCCGCGCGAAACCGATCTCGCCATTCGTCAGGCCGGCTCGCGCGTGTATGGCCCGGGAATTGGCGATAACAGTACCGGTGTCGCCGGCTTGTTACACCTGGCACAAGCATTTCAGGAGTTCGATCTGCCCAATAGCCGCGCTATCTGGTTTGTCGCCAATGTCGGCGAAGAAGGTCTGGGTGATCTGCGTGGAATGCGCGCCGCAGTTGAGCGCTTGCGCAGCAGTATCGCGGCTGTAATTGCGATTGAAGGCTGCGATTTCGGTACCCTGCACCATCAGGCGATCGGTGTGCGGCGCTATCGAATCGAGGCCAGCGCCCCCGGCGGCCATTCCTGGGGAAATTATGGCACCCCAAGCGCTATTCATGTGCTGACGCGCCTCGCAGCCAGGATCACGTCGATTGAAGTTCCACGTAGCCCGCGCACAACCTACAATATCGGGATGATCTCCGGCGGTACGTCGGTCAATACGATCGCCCAGCACGCCAGTATGTTGCTCGATATGCGTTCGGCCAGCGCCGCCATGCTCACCGATCTTACCACGCAGGTCGATCGCTTGATCCGTATCGCGGCCGCCGAGTACTCCGATGTCCAGGTAAGCTCTGAGGTCGTCGGCGATCGGCCATCCGGCGAGATCGCCCGCGATCATCCACTTGTCCGAGCGGCCGTCGCTGCATACCACCACGTTGGCGCCAATGTTAACTTTCAGCAGAGTAGTACCGATGCCAATATTCCGCTCAGTCAGGGAATCCCGGCTGTCTGTGTCGGGCTCACCGATGGTGGTAATGCCCATCGCCTTGATGAATATATCTTGCCCGCTAATTTCGGCCGCGGCTCCAGGCGCTGCTGCTGATGTCGCTCGCCGCAAGCTCGCTCTAAACCTGACTGAGCGTCGTTGCGGGTGCTGCAAGACGCTCAGCCGTAGTTGTTCGCGAATATGTTGGAGCAATGCTGCCTTTACCTTGCCGCTTATGTGTCGCCCAGGGCCCAGCTGCCCAATCGCGGCTGATAACTGCCGTCGCGCTGTGGCTCGAGTTTCACAAATGTGAATGATGAGGTGTAGCTCATCTCCTCGCCGATCTCCTGCCAGGTGTAACTCTGCTGCCCCTCATGCTTCAGGTGGCGCGTCCATGTGCCGGTGTTGAAGTACAAACCCTTGCGCCCGCTTTGGAGATCAAAGGGCCGTAAATAACCGTCGATCGGTCCGTGGGTATGCCCCATGATCACGGTCTCGATCTGTGGGTCGGCCTCCATCACCGCCCGCGCCGCCTGCTGATACGCATCCTCGGCCCCGTCGCCGCCGCCGAGCACCAGGTCGCCGCTCACGCCGCCGCTCACGTCATCCAGGGTGACTGCCGAAGCTGCGCCCGCCTGCACCATCCCCCATTCGGCGCTACTCATCCCCGCCAGGCTCGACTCGATCTCGGCCCGGAAGGCCGGATCGCTGAGTTGGGCTTCGATCGCCTTGCGCAAATCGTCGTCGGCAACCTGATCGATGACTTGTTCTGCCTCAGGCGCCGCGCCGCCGAGTATGTCGCCGATCGGTTCCGCGTCTTCCGCACCGCCCAACATCGGCGGCAGTCCGCTCGTCAGCAGGAACCGCGTGATCAATCCCAGGGCTGTGGCCGTAAAGAGAAAGTCGTTCCGTAAGCCGAGCTTTACCACCCGCGGGATCGGTTTGACGTTGTCGATAAACCAGCGCCCTTGTTCGAGTTCGTTATACACTTTATCCACAAACAACGTGCCCCAACAACGCTTGAGTCGCTGCACTCCCTGGTGATCGACCGCAAACGGCCGCTCCATGCGATCACCGAAACGGTTCGCCGGATCGTGCTCATGGCCGTGCTCGATATGCACGCGGCCATGCTCGGCATTGCCGATCGTGTGGCTGTACGCAACCCGCCGTAATTCACCCCAGGCTCCCGGTGGGTAGATTGCATCGAAGATCAGCGTCCAGACCCGCTTCCAGAACAGATCGATATCGTGATTTCCGACAATAATCGTAATTGAGTGCCCCTCGATCATGAAGCGTCGTAACGCCGCAAACACCTCCGGATGCCCTGAGGCGATCTCGGGTCGCCGGCCCAGAATGACTTCCGTCCGCAACAGCGATTCGTCCTCGGTGGTTCCAAGATGATCCGCCGGCGATGTCAATCCGATCGCCGGCAAGGTTTGCGGATACTCCAGAAAGTCACCCGCGATCACTAACTCCAGCGGATCTCTGCTGCGACCGATCGTGTCAACAAATCGGGCAAAATCCTCACCATAAACGAAATCTTCTAATGGATCCCAACTCCCGTTCGGAAGTCTGCCCGGGCCTAGGTGCAGATCGCTCACGACATAGACCGCCTTGTCCATTCGCCGGCTCCTTTTCTCGTGCAAATGCAGAACTCAACTGATGTGTTCGATGCAGCGAAGGTATGGTGTTACGCAGAAGTCCGATCCACCGACTACGAGTGTCGGTGCCGAATCCCGGTTCCCGGTTCTGGGTGCTCGGTTCTGGGTTCCCGGTTCTCGGTTCCCGGTTCCCGGTTCCCGGTTCTGGGTTCCCGGTTCCCGGTTCTGGGTTCTGGGTTCTCGGTTCTCGGTTCTG
>JAAUQO010000322.1 GCA_012032775.1 Oscillochloris sp.
TGCGGCCCGGCCCCCGAGCCGGCGCTCGTAGCGCCCCCGCGCTCTCGGCAGCGCAGTCCGGCGGTGTCGTTAATTTTGCGATGCAATTTCGCGGCGTGCCGTATGTCTGGGGCGGGGCCAGCCCGTCGGGCTTTGATTGCAGCGGCTTCACCAGGTATGTCTACGCTCAGTTCGGATTGCATCTGCCCCACAGCGCAGCCGGACAATACAGCCAGCGCTATGGAACCTTTATCGATCGGGCCAATCTGCAACCGGGCGACATTGTTTTCTTCGCCAACACCTACAAGCGCGGCATCAGCCACGTCGGGATCTACATCGGCGGCGGGATGGTTGTGCAGGCCCTGGCCCCCGGTACGTCCCTGTCTGCGGTAAGCATCAACGGTTCTTACTGGAACTCCAAGTACTATGGCGCACTACGACCGAATTTGTAGCCGCCGACGGCACATCCTTGAGACTGGCGGTTTTCGTGGTATGTTGAAAAGAGAGGTGATCAATCTACCGTGACGGAATGCAGCGGCCCAGGGTTGCATTTTGCATGTGCATAACGCGCTATGCCACGTGATCGTACTCCACTTGACGATAATTACGACGTGATTGTGATCGGCGCAGGGATCGGCGGGCTGACAACGGCGGCGCTCTGCGCGGCGCGGGGCCGGCGGGTATTGGTGTTGGAGCAGCACTATCTGCCCGGCGGTTCGGCGCAAACCTTCCCCAGCGGCCGCTATCGCTTCGATGTCGGCCCAAAGCTGTTCTTCGGCATGGATCCCGGGCGCGGCAACATGCCCTACCATGGCGAAGTCTTCGACGAGTTGGGCGAGTGGCCCGATCTGGTGTTCCACGAACGCTACTACAGTATTCGCCATCCCGGCGGTAGTTTGCATGTCGGCGGCTCGGTGGCCGAGTATGTCGCGCAGTTAGCGGATGCATTTCCTGCTGAAGCCGCCAACATCGGCACGCTGTATCGCAAATTGGAACATATTCATCGGCTGTTTGTCGGTATGCCGAATCTGCCGCTCGACGATCCCTTCGCGATCATGCAACTGATCTGGCGCGTGCCGCTCGACCGGCTGTTGGAGATCAGCTATTGGAGCCGGATCAGCATGGGCGAGTTGTTCGATCGCTATGTGCGCTCGCCGGAGTTGCGCGCGATCTTCAACGCCGAGTTCGTGGCCTTCTGTTACTCCGACATCGATGATGCGCCGGCGGTACTGGCGGCGCTGGTGCTGATCGAGCGCCACAAGGGCGGCGGCAGTTTCACCAAAGGCGGCAGCGCCGAGTTGGCGAAGTTGCTGATTCGCGGACTGGAACGCCACGGCGGCCGGTTGGACTATCGCCGTTCGGTGCGCCGGGTGCTGGTTGATCGCGGCCGGGCCTGTGGCGTCGAATTGGCCGACGGCACCCGCATCGCGGCACAGTGGGTGGTGAGTAACGCCGGCCTGGTGAATACCTTTGGTCGATCCGATACATGTGTCGAGCCGCTGGTTGAACCGCAATGGCTCCGTTCAGGTACCCGTGAAAAAGTCGATCAAACCCTCTTCACCGACTCATTCCTGACGATCTTCGCCGGCGTTGACGGCAGCGTTTTTCCGCCCGGCACCGGCGCGCATATGCTCTACCTGGAGGATTACCCGGCGTCGGTGCGCACCATGCGCATGCTGACGGTTTGTAATTCGTCGTTCGACGACCCGAGCCTGGCGCCTGATGGCAAACACGCCGTGCAGTTGATCTATGTCGATCAGGAGTTCTGCCGTTTTAACGATTGGCAACGCGACGAGCAGTACGATGCGCGTAAGGCCGAGGCTACGCGGCGCGGATTGGCAATGGCCGAGCGGCTGTTTCCCGGCTTCGGTGCGGCGATCGACCGGATCGAAGTCGGTACGCCGCTTACCTATGCCGACTATCTGGCCAAATGGGGCGGCGGCTGGGGCGCGGCGATGACAGTCGATCAGTTCGCATTCCGGCGCTTCCAGCATCGCACCGATGTCGATCGGCTGTTACTTGTCGGCGCCGACACCCATCCCGGTATCGGCGTGATCAGCGTGACAATGAGCGCGATCAACTGCGCCTATCACATTGCCCGGCGACGTGCGTAGAGCGACGTATTGGTTGTTATGCGCCGATAGCGGTGCGCACAACGCTTGAGTCTGATTCGGGAGCGTACCTGACAGGCGAGCCGCGCGGCAGCGCGTTCAGGCATCACGCATCAGGCATCTTGCTCGGGCGTATCGCCCCTACGCGCCACACACACAATGAATCCCTTTATCACCATACGCGACACAACCCTGGATCTGCTTGGCGGTCGCCCAGTGATCCTGAACGATCAGGATGCCGCCGGACAGTTTCCCGCCGATCCGGTCGCAGCATTGGCTATGGCGCTGCTCGAACTTAAAAGCGCCGCCATCAGCCCCGACGGCTTGCGGGTGGATTATGCCGGGCTGCGTGGGAGTGCGGCCTATGCGGCGTATCGTGGGCTTACGGCCCAATTGGCCGGCTTCGATCTGAACCGCCTGATTGATCATGGCGCGCAACTGGCCTTCTGGATCAATCTCTACAATGGCCTGGCGATCGATGCGGTGGCGCAACTGGATATTCGCGGCAGTGTGATCGCCGGGCCTCAGGGGCCGCTCTTTTTCCGGCGCGCGCCTATCGCATCGGTGGCTTGCGTTTCGCCCTTGACGATATCGAGCACGGGATTTTGCGCGCCAACGCTGGGAATCCGTTGCTGCCCGGAGCACAGTTCGCGGCCGACGATCCGCGCCTGGCATGGGTGATTCAGGCGCCTGAGCCACGAATCCACTTTGCCCTCAACTGCGCCGGCCGTTCCTGTCCGCCGATCGGCGCATATCACACCGAGCGGATCGCGCCCCAACTCGACTTGGCGGCACGGAGTTTTGTCGGCGCAACAACCAGATTCGACGGCGAGGTGCTGACGATCTCGCAGTTGTTCGATTGGTATGCGCGTGATTTCGGCGGCGACGAGGGAGTGTTGCGGTTCGTGATCGCCCACCTGCCCGACGACGAACACCGGCGTGCGATCCTGGCCCGCGATGCGGTTGATGTGGCGTATGCGCCGTACGATTGGGGGTTGAATACGGTAGGGGTGAAGGAGTAACCGCCGTACGGAATGGTTGCTCCTCCGTCCCTACTGCTGCTGTTGCATTTGTTGCTGGCTGAGCGAGGCCGCCGGGATCGGCTCGGGCGGGAACAGGTCTTCGTCCGGCAAAAGCATCTCCGTCGGCACCACTTTCACACCCACATCGAGTTCACTCTCGGCCTTGCCCTTGAACACACCCTTGGTCGGCGGCACATCGGCGTAATCACGCCCAACGGCAGTACGAATATGCCGATCGGCCGTGATCAGATTGTTGGTCGGATCGAAGCCGACCCAGCCGAGGTCGGGTAGAAGGGCTTCAATCCAGGCGTGGCTGGCATCTTCCTCCGAGCGGTCGCGGTCTTCGCGGCGATGAAAAAGATAGCCGCTGACATAACGACAGGGAATACCGAGTGATCGCACCAATGCGATCATAATGTGGGCGAAATCCTGACACACCCCGCGCCGCGCCTCCAATGCCTCGTCGATCGGCGAGTCAACGCGCGTTGTCTGCGGGGCATAGGCGAATGTCGCGTACATACGCGAGGTCAGTTCGCGCAACAGGCCAAGCGGATCATCGCGCCGGCGTACCTCGAACTCACGTGCAAGTTGATCGAGCAGCGGCGTCGGGTGCGTGAACGTACTGGGTGTCAGAAAATCCCAATGGTCGGCACTCATCGTCAGTGTATCGAGGCGCTGCCAGGCGTCAGTGTCGAGTTGTTGCGGGATCGGCGGCGGCTCCGCAAAGACCACCACCGTTTCGGCAGTGATCATCAGTTGCCGGTGTGCGGCGGGAACATCGAAGTGATGGACGGTATTGCCGTAGCAATCGACATAATTGCTCGGCACCGAGTGAGGTTCCGTGTTTAACACAAAGCGCAAGCAGCGTTGAATACCCTCGCTGCGCGGACTCATCCGTACCTCAGTGACACTCTCGCTCACCAGGGCGCTGTAGCGAAAGCGGGTTTTATGAAGGATTGAATAGTACATAGGTGTAGGATACAGGATACAAGATACAGCCGGGCAGTTCTGGAAACGCGAATGATCACATTTCTTTGTAGGGTAGAAGCAACTATTACGCCAGCGTATCTGAGGTGATGCACCACTCAAGGCTGCCAAAGCGAAGCGGCGGTAGGGAAGGTTTCAGCGAGGGCTTGCCCTCGCTGAAAAACCAACGTTGATCGGTTCCATGCGGCAAGCGCAGCGCACAGGCATTTAGCTCAGCACAGTATCAACCGGGTAGCTGATGTATGTCTGGTAGATCGCCATATGGATGGCGCCGCACTGGCGCTGGACACTCTCCAGGTAGCTATGCAAGCTCTCATTCATAATCTCGTCCACCTGAGCATAGTCGAGCGAGGCCCGCAACCGCCCGGCCAGGCGTTCGACCCGGCCGCCGGGCCGGCCGCCGGTCGCCTGGGCGATCGCATTCAAGCCATGCTGCAACCGGTCGGCCGCAAAGCGTACCGAGCGCGGACTCTCGGCGTTGAGCAACAGGAACTCAGCCACACAGCGATGCTGCACATCGGCGGTATACGTTTTACAGTAGGTTTCGAACGAGGTGCAGCACTTCAGCAAACTGACCCAATCGTTATACTCCAGCGGCGGTTCGCCGGGAATCGGTTCGAGTAATGCGTGGAAGTAGACATCAAGCAGGCTGGATGTCGCAACCGCCCGTTCCAGATAGCGCCCGACCTCGATAAAATGCCAGCCCTCGCCGTGGCTCATGGTGGCGTCGGTCACACCCTGGAAGAGGTGCGCGCCTTCCTTGACTTCCTGCAAAAATTCGGCCGGATCACCCGCCCAGATCGAGGCGAAATCGGCTTTACGTACGCGGAGATAGAGCCGGTTCAGTTGCTCCCACATTTCGCTGCTGATCTGTTCACGCACCTGCCGGGCGTTCTCGCGGGCCATTGCGATGCAGGCCACTATCGAGGCCGGGTTCTCGGCGTTGAACACCAATTCGCGCAAGATCACCGCCGGATCGCCCATCTCTTCGCCCGGCGGGATGGCCAGCGCAGTCAGCAAACGCGCCCAACGCGGCGCCGCCAATTGCCCCGTCTGGTCGAGCATCTGGTTCAGCCCGACCCCAAGCACACGCGCCGTATGCTCGGCCCGCTCCAGATAGCGGCTCATCCAGAAGAGGTTATCAGCAACGCGTGAAAGCATGACATTGATGGATGCCGTAGGGTTTGAGCAGGCTCGGCCCCTCGCGGCGCTTATTCAAAAAAGAACCCAGGTATCTTTGCTGC
>JAAUQO010000050.1 GCA_012032775.1 Oscillochloris sp.
TCGGCGGTGATGCCGCGGGCGCCGCCGGTTGCGAGTATCACCGCCTGGGGCGATAATCCGCCGGCCGGTTCAGTTGCGGCGCTGAACGATTGCGCAACCAGGCCCAGGCTCATGCGGCGTCCCGCCACATACCCGATCTCAACCGGTCCGCGGTGCTGCTCAATTCCGCCAACACATATTCGGCGATCCGCTGCGGCGCGAGCTGCCGCTCCAGATCGACCGCCCGCACCAACACATGCGGCCACTCCAGCGCCACACTCTTGAGCAACCCGACAACACCGGCTTGCAGCGGCAGGAACGCCGTTGCAGCGGCGCTGCCGAACGTGCCGCCCATTGCCGTCACAGCCATAACTGCTGCGCCGCCGTTATTCGCCGCCGTATTGAGATCAGCGGCAAGTGCGCGCAACAGCCGGTATAACCCGGTTGTCTCGGCCTCCAGGCGGGCCGGCCACGCATTCAGCGGCATGGTGGGCAGATCGGCGGCATTGCGTAGCGGCGCCAGATAGAACAAGCCGACAATCGGGCCGTGCTTCTGGCGCAACTCAGCCAGTTGCACTTCCGGCTCGCCGGGAAACGCCGGATCAAGCAGCAGCGCCCGCTGGCCAAGGGCGTGCATACGCTGTTGCAGGATCTCCGCCGCTCCATTATCGTCGGCGCTGATCACAACCACGCCCTGGGCCAATCGTACCTGGCCGGGATGCGGCGGCGCTTCCTGCGGCTGCACGCTATAGCGGGTGATCGCGGCCGGGATTGTGGCCGGCGCAGCCTGAACCCCGTGCGGCGACGGGGCGCCGTTCGCGCCCGACGGCTGATTGGTGGCGCCGTTCAACTGTGGCGTCGCCGCTTCAAACGCAGGGGGCAACGGCGCGGCCGGCGATTCGGCCAGATACTGGCCCATCACACTGCGCTGCGTGGCCAGAAACCGGCTCATCAGCCCTTGAAACTGGGTTGCCACTGCCGCATCGAACCGGCCATTGCCGGTGTCTGGCCCGGCGCCGTTTGGCATACGTGTTTGTTGCGGCGCCGGGCTTGCCTGGCGACCATTCCCATTCTGCGGCGCGAACCCGTTCAGCGGCGTTGCCGCGTTCCCTGCCGGCGTACCCACAGGCACGATCGTCGGCTGCACATGTGCCGGCCATTCCAGGGGCGGCTCCGGCAGACGGCGCGGCTCGCTTGCCGGCCGGGCGTGACCGCCGTCGATCATCCAGGTGGTTGGCGCAAGCGGCGCGGGCTTACTTGCCTCCAGCAGCCGGCTCAGCGCTTGCTTTGGCCCGGCCCGGCCCACAAATAGCTGATCGAGCTTCAGCTCAATACCCTGGATCGCGAGCCGGCCGACAACTTCAAGCAGGTGCGGCAACCCGGCCGGGCTGGTTGATCGAGCGCCAGCGCAAGATGCGGCTCGTCGGCGAGGATCTGGCGGATCAACCCGGTTAAGGCATTGCGCGGCCCAATCTCAACAAAGATCCGTGCGCCGGCCGCGTACATCGCCCGAATCTGATCGGCGAAGCGCACCGGCCGGGTTACGTGCTCAGCCAGTTGGGCCGCAACCGCCTGCGGATCGTGGGGATAGCGGCGGCGTTGGTATTGCTGTAGACCGGAATCTGCGGCGCGTTCAGCGTGAAGTCGGCCAGTGCTCGGGCCAGCCTGGTTTGCGCCGGCGCCACCAGGGCCGAGTGGAAGGCACAGGCAACCTGGAGCCGCCGCGTCGCAATTCCGGCGGCTTCGAGCCGGGTACACGCCGCAGCGATGCCCTGCTCGGTTCCCGCAAGCACCGTCTGGCGCGGGCTGTTCAGGTTCGCCGGCCAGACATCGGCGATGCCGGCAATTGCCGCCGTTACCGTCTGTTCGTCGGCACTGGCCGCAGCCATTGTGCCGGGAGTTTCCTGCGCGGCCGCCAGGATACTTCGGCCGCGAATATACGAGATCCGGTAGAGATCATCTTCGCTCAGCACACCGGCGGCGCAGAGGGCGACATATTCGCCGTAGCTATGACCGGCCAGATGCCCGCCGCGCAAACCAAGCCGCTCCAACAGCCGGTAAAGCCCCATCCCGGCCGCGCCAAGGGCCGGTTGGGCAATATCGGTGCGGGTCAGGGCTTCGGCCTGCGCCGCCCGCTCAGTCTTCCGAAAGGCCGGCACCGGAAAGACATAGCTGCTCAGCCGAGCCTCCAGGTGCAGTTGCAACACCAGATCGGCCCGCTCCCAGGCCCGGCGCAACTCGGGAAATTGGATGCTCAGATCGACCAGCATGTTGGGATATTGCGAACCCTGGCCGGCGAATACCAGCGCTACCGCATCGGCACTAAGCGGCGGCGCATCGCAAAGGTGAACCCCGGCAGGTAACGCTTCGCCGCGCTCCAGATATGCGCAACAGCCGGCCAGTTGTCGGCGCAGATCGGCAAGATCGGCGGCGACGATCGCCAGCCGAATACCGCCGGGCGCGGCGCGCTGAAAATCGGCGGCCAGATTGCGAGCCAGATCGGCTGCGGCGGGCCGGGCGCCGGAATCCAGCGCCGCCTCAAGCACGTTGAGTGCGCCTTGCAACCCGGTTTTGTCGGGCGCCGCCCAGAGATAGAGTTCCGCCGGCCAGCGAGGATGGAGCGGCGCTTCCGGCAGCAGATCGTCGCGATATTCCTCAAGGGCGGCATGAAAGTTTGTGCCGCCGAAACCAAAGGCGCTCACACCGGCCCGGCGCGGGATACCGCCCTCAGGCTGGAGCCATGGCCGTGTCTCGCTGTTGACATACAGCGGGCTTTCGGCATCGAAGGTGCGCGCATTCGGCTGTTCGACATGCAAAGTTGCCGGCAGAATTTTGTGGTAAAGGGCCAGACTGGCCTTGATCAAGCCGGCCACCCCGGCGGCGCATTTAGTGTGGCCGATCATCGACTTGACCGAGCCGATCGCACAGCTTTGCGCCGCTGCGCCGGCATCGCCGAGGATGCCGCGCAATGTATTGACCTCGGTCTGATCGCCGACACCGTGCCGGTGCCGTGGGCTTCAACCAGGCCCAGAGTGGCCGGACTAAACCCGGCCTTGCTGTAGGCCCGCTGGATCGCGCGGGCCTGACCAACCGGACGCGGCGCGGTCAGGCTGCGGTCGCGCCCGTCGCTGGAACCGCCGACGGCCTTGATCACGGCATAGATGCGATCGCCGTCGCGGCGGGCGTCGGCGAGCCGTTTCAGCACCACCATCGCCACGCCCTCGCTGATCACGATCCCGTCGGCCTGTTGATCGAACGGCCGGCTGCGGCCCTGTGCCGAGAGAGCCTGGGTTTTGCTGAAGCAGAGAAAGCCGAACGGATTCTGGACATTGTCCACCCCGCCGGCGATCACCAGATCGCTGCTGCCGGCTTCCAATTCGCGCACAGCCAGGGCAATCGCGGCCAGCGACGAGGCACAGGCCGCATCGACGGTGTAGTTCACGCCGCCAAGATCGAAGCGATTGGCGATCCGGCCGGCGATCACATTCAGCAAGATACCGGGAAACGAATCTTCGGTCCATTCGGGCAGGCGTTCCAGCAGTTCGTCCGGCACCGGATCGATCAGACTCGGCAATGCGCTGCGCACGGCATAGCGCTCGCCCAGATCGCCGGCGCCGCCGCCGGCCCCCAGTATCACCGAACTGCGCTCACGCGGAAAGGGCCGTTCACTATACCCGGCGTCGGCAAATGCCGCCCGCGCCGCCTCCAGGGCCAGCAATTGAATCGGCTCGATCGAACGCAGCGCATTCGGCGGAATGCCGTACTTCGTCGGATCAAATGCGATCTCGGCCAGAAATCCGCCCCAGCGGGCGTAGATCTTGTCGCGGGCGCGTCGATCCTGGTCGTAGTAGCGGCGCCAATCCCAACGCTCGGCCGGGATCTCGCCCAGGGCATCGACACGCTGCAGAATATGTTCCCAGTAGGTCTTCAGATCCGGCGCACCGGGCAGCATGCAGGCCATCCCGATCACCGCCACATCGCTCGGTTGCTCGGCGCCGGGCAGCACGGTTGCCGGCAATTGTGCGGCGGCGGCCTGCAATTGCGCCGTGGCGCCTGCGGCAACTGCGGCATGCAGTTCGGCCATCGCGACCACATTGTTGCGCAGCGCCGCAAGCTGCCCGATCATGTACATACCCTCGGCCAGTTGGGTCTGCGCATCGACATTCAGGTAGCGTGGCTCGTGCGGGTTCGCCGCGTGATTGGGATTATGGGCCACGCCCTTGGCCGCGATCCGCAAACGACCGAGATTCAACTCCTCAAGTGCGGCGCGCTGCTGATCGGCGCCGGCCCCCGATGCAGCAAGTTGCTGCCGGGTAGCCTGAAAGGTTGCGCTGTATGGATTTTCGGCGCAACGGGTTGCGTGGCCGGGGCCGCTCTCAAGCAGCACTGTGCGCGAGCAGTTCAGGGCAACTTCCTGAAAGCCGGGCAGGATCGCGCCGCTCGCAACCGCCTCGTGGGTAAATAGGTAGGCCGTACCCATCAGCACCCCAACCTTCACACCCCTGGCGATCAACGGCGCCGCCAGGGCCGTCGCCATGGCCGCCGAGCGCCCGTCGTGAATGCCGCCGGCAAAGAGCAGATGCAGGTTTTCCGGATCGGGCGGCAGATCGGCCAGCAGCGCCGCGACCATCGCATCCCAGAGCACCAGGCTACTGCGCGGCCCGACATGGCCGCCGCATTCCCGGCCCTCGAACACAAAGCGGCGTGCGCCTTCGCGCAGAAACAGCTTCAGCAGGCCGGGCGACGGCACATGCAAGTAGGTGGCGATCCCGGCTTGCTCCAGTTCGCGGGCCTGGTCGGGGCGCCCGCCGGCGATCAGGGCGAATTTCGGCCGTACCCGGCGCACCACCTCCAATTGTTCGCGGCGTAGCTCAAGCGGTACAAAGCCCAAAATCCCCACGCCCCAGGGGCGATCGCCAAGCCGCTCACGGGTGGCTTCCAGCAGCGTTGCCACCGCAGGGCCACGCATCAGCGCCAGGGCCAGAAAGGGCAAACCGCCGGCTTCGGCCACCGCCTCGGCAAATGCCTCCCGATCGCTCACCCGCGTCATCGGCCCTTGCACAAACGGGTAGCGCGTTCCATGGGCCACAGCCAGCGAACCATCGGCGTCCAATGCCCGGCTCTGGGCCGCGATCCGCACACTGGCCACACTTTCAGCCCGGATCGCCGCCAGAATGCCGCCGACCGTGCAATAACGGCGCGCCAACTCGGCTGCACATGCAGCATCCTGGCCGATCGGCCAGACACAGCGATCCGGTGCATCCCAGCCGATTGACTCTTCAACCAGGCGGCGCCAGCGCATTGTTCGTTCGGCAAGCGGGGCCGGATCGGCGGCTAATTCGTCGGCGCGCGGCTCAGGGTTTTCAGCGCCGTATGGGCAGGGTGTTGAAAAAAGCGGAATGCGGCGCCCAACTCAGCGCCGACACACAACGTCTCGCTGCCGTCGAAGCTACGAAGTGCCTGCTGCACATCTTCCGGCAGCGTCGATTCACGGGCCAGGCCGAGTTGGACATCCAGCACCACACCGGCAGCGCCGGCGCCCGACAGGCGGCGGCACTATGCATACCGATCCCGCCGTGGGCCAGCACCGGTCGCTCGGTAGACGCGAGCAAGCGCTGGAGCAGGATAAAGGTTGTTTCGGGTGCGCCGGGGCCGCCGGCTTCATGGCCGCGCGCGATCAGGCCGTACGCTGCGGTTGCCAGGGCCGGCGCAATCTGCTCGCCGGCCGTAATCTCAACCCAGACCTGCCGGCCTTCGATGTGCAGCCGTTCGATCAGGGCCGGGCTTAGGGGATTATCGGCGGTGACAATAATCAACTTCGCGCGGTTCGGCAGCGAATCGAGCAGCATGGTACGCCCGAATCTGATCCCGAACGCAGCATCACTACCCTGGGCAAGGCGCCTGACGGCGGTGGCGGCAACCTCGGCGGAACAATATTCCAGATCAACGACACCGATCTCACCGGCGCGGCAAGCGGCAATCGCAATCGCCGGTTCGGCTTGAAGGCACGGCGTGAGCGCGAGGATGGAAAATGTGGGCATTTGTCGCACTCCGGTTATGGAATGCGGCTTCGGCGCAACGGGACAGGTAGAGAATGCAATACAAGGTTGCCGGCGCACAGCGAAGCCGGGCAAACGACAGTATTACGAGAAAGCAGTACTGCAACGACAGATACGTGCCGTCTGACAGCACCTGAAAACTATGTTGTTTTAGTGGGGTACGGTGGCGTGTGCGAAGGTGGCTGAAGCGTACATAGTTGCCGGGCGTTATGAACCCCGCGATCTGAAGTAACGGCTACGAACCAACCTCCTTTGGGGTAAAGTGAACAACGGCGATGAGGAAATCGTAATGAATTGTTGTAGCCGGAACTATAGCATGGCGCAATGGAGGGCGTCAAGTTGGGATTTGGTCAAAAACCCGCGCCTGTGCCGGCTACTCCAACGGCGTTCCAGCGCATCAGAACGCAATCCATCTCTGCGAACCGCGCCGTGCAAACCCGGCGCGAAGATGAACGTATGTTAATCCTGCCATCAGTCAGGATGCATGCCGGGTAGAGCGCTCCTGCGGCTGAGTTTGATCGCGAATGCGACGGCTTCACTGAGCGAGCGGGCCTGACCACGTATGAGTGCAGCCCGAAACTGCTCGGCGGGCATGCTGTCGCCCAATGCACCCAGCAACCGGCGGGCCTGTTCACGGAACACGGCATCGGCGCCTGGATGAATCAATGCCGGCCCAATCAACTCGACGGCGGCGGCATTTGCTGTGGTATGTTGCAGCAATTGGGCCAGTTTCACCATGAACATCAACATATTCGGCACCGACCAGTAGTGTTGGGCCAGTTCCAGTGCTTCGGCGTAATAGACACATGCCGCAGCGAGTTCGCCCAAGGTTACACACACATCGCCCAGGTTGCTCAGCGGCAGCGCCCGCTCCCAATGGTTGCCCAGGCCGCCCATCAGGGCCAGGCTCTCCTGGTAGTGCATGCGGGCCTCATCGTAGGCGCTCTGCATTTCGGCCGCAATGCCGAGCAGATTGAGCGAAAGCGCAACCCCGCGCAGATCGCCGTTGGCCCGCCGCAAGCGCAGGCTGTTTTGAACCAGGCGGCGCACTTCGGCATACTCCATCAGGCCCTCGTAGGCCGAGGCCAGATTATGGTAGGCATTGGCTTCGGCCGGCGAGTTACCGGCGGCGCGAGCGCAATCCAGGCTCTGCCGATGCAATCGGATCGCGCTCTGAAAGCGTCCGCGCCGCTCCATAATCCGGCCCAGGACGCCAAGGATGCGGGCGCGGTCGTGATGCACCTGCGGCCCGCCGCTCAGCCGTAATGCCCGCCGCAGGAGTGCGATCCCCTCGTCGTAACGCCCAAGCCGTTCGCATTGGCCTGCCCGCGCCGCCAACACCCGGCTCAGAACAAAACCCGCCTCCGGCGCCGGATGCGCCGCCAGGGCAGCGGCGGCCCGCTGCAAACAATCCAACGCTTCTTCAAAACGGCCGCGGGCATCCATCCCCATTGCCAGACCTTCGCACATGCGCTCCAGCGCCGGCCAATCTGCTGCGGCAACCACCCGATCCCAGGCTGTGCGGATATTGACGATCTCGCGATCAAACGCCGCCAGGGCCTCAGCCTGTTCGGCACCGCCAAGCCGGGCGGCGGTCGCCGTCAGCAGGCGCCCGACATAATCGGTGTGGGCGGCACGCGCCGCTGCGGCTTCCGCCGGATCATGGTTGAGGTGTTCGTTTGCGAATTGTGCAACCAGAACGTGCATACCGTAGCGCCCATCAGCACTGCGTTGGAGCAGCGAGGCATCCTGCAACGCCGCCAACTCGGCGAATGAGTGATCGCCGAGCAACTCGTGGGCTGTCGGCGCATCCAACCCGCCGCGAAAAAGGCTCAGCCGGCACATGGCGCGCTGTTCTTCCGGTTCGAGTAGTTCCCAGGATTGCTCAAACACCGCGCGCATACTATGATGGCGGGCCGGCAGATCCGGCAGATCGGCGGCCAGGAAATCCGGATTCGCCGCGATTGCCTGCACAATCTCATCAATTGTCAGCCGCCGCACCCACGAGGCGGCCAGTTCGATCGCCAGCGGCGAACCATCGAGCAGCCGGCACAAACGGCCGATCAATCCAATATTATGCGCATCCAGCCTGAAGCCGGCGCCGACGTGCAGCCAGGCGCGCAAACAGTTGCAACGCCTCGTAGCCGGCACTCTCCTGCGGTGGGCTCTCCGCCGGCGGACATGCCAGACCGGTGAGCGGGAAGATCCATTCGGCGTGCAGGTTGAGCGGCCGGCGTGATGTGGCCAGCAGTTGCACCTGTGGCCCATGGGCCAGAATCTCGGCCAGCAATGTGCCGGCCTGCGGCACATGCTCCAGGTTATCGCAGAGTAAAAGCAGATCTTGCTCGTGCAGGTAGTTCAACACCTGATTGCGCAGTTCGGCGCGGCCATCGGCACGCAAGCCCAGGGTTGCGGCCAGGCTGCTGATCAACGCCGTCTGATCGGCGGCGCCGGCCAGATCCAGAAAGAAACCACCGCCACGATGCGCGGCGGCCTGCTGTTGGGCCACATGCAAAGCCAGGCGGGTCTTACCGATCCCACCCGGCCCGATCAGTGTCACCAGTCGGCAGGCCGGATCGCGCAGCATTGTGGTAAGTTGGGCCGCTTCGTGCTCACGGCCCAGAAGCGAACCACCGAGCAACGGTGCGGCGCGCAGGACGGGTTTTTCGGCAACCGGCGCAGGGCTGAAGCCGCTCCGCAGGCGTGCGGCCAGGGTTTGCAGGGTGTCGGCCGGCTCGATCCCAAGTTCTTCGGCCAGCGTACGCCGGTAGCGGTCGTAGGCATCGAGCGCCGCCGCCCGCCGCCCGATCGCCGCCAGCAACTCCATCAACAACAGATGCGGCCATTCTTGCAACGGGTCATGGCGCAAGGCCAATTCAGCCTGCTCGATCGCCGCCGCCGGTTGACCCAGAAGTTGATAGGTTCGCGCCAACTGCCGGCGCCCATTGATCGCCAGGCGACGCAGACGTTCCTGCTCGCCGCGCATCCAATCCTCGAAACCGCGGCTGTTGCTGATCGCAAAACCTTGCAAGAAATCGCCGCGATAAAACCGGAGCGCCGCCGCAAGCTGTTCCGTCCCGCCGGTATCGAGCCGGGCCTCGCCGCTCGCCGGGAGCAAGCCGCTCAACGCCTGCTCGAAGAAGCGCACATCCAGCCGAATTTCGGCATCGGGGCGCAGGCCGACCGCCAGCCGGTTGGACTGCAAATATGGGCCGAGGGCCGGCCGCAAACTACTCAGCAGGACGCTCAGATTGGCCCGCCCGCGCTCGGACGACAGATCATCCCAGAGCAGTTCGGCCAGCCATTCGCGCTGAAACACTTGCCCGCCGCACGCCAGGTAGACGATCAGGGCTTCGGCTTTGCGCGACGCCAGACCAACCAGCGCCTGCTCGCCGACCTGGATCTGTAAACCGCCCAGCGTGTTGATGCGAAGTTCCTGCATGCAACCTTTCCAGCCTCGCAACACTTTCCTAACCATTGAACGCAGGCTTTTGAAGGATGAGCTAAGAGTCGCCGGCTATAGTCAGATGGCTTCACGATCGTTCAGCGCCATCTACCTTGCGCTGCCGAAGCACCTGTAGAACAGCCACGATCAGCGGATCGTGAGGCTGCCCCCTGTCTGTGCAGCGAGGTCGGCTTCCCATTGTACACGCCATCATCAAGCCAGGAGGAAATTATGCCTTATCCGCTCTCGCGGGTTGCCCTGCTGCTCTGCATCGTCTTCGTACTAACGAGTATGCCATGGCCCGGTTCCCATCAACCGACCGCCCAGGCCCAGACCACCACACTCCAGCGACCCGACGGCTATGCACTGGCGTTTGACGGCACGAATGATGTTGTACGGCTGGAAAACCCGGCTCATCTTAATTTCGCCGGCAACATCACGCTTGAGGCCTGGGTGAAAGTGGCCGCAACCGATGGCCTGCGCAATATCGTGGCCCACGGTTACTCAACCGCCCCGGTTAACGAAGTCTTTCTGCGCATCAACAACGGCTCCTATCAGGTAGGATCGTATTCGAATCAGGGCGGAGTCACCTCAAGCGCGGCCGCTTCGCCGATCCCGAATGACGATGCCGGCCGCTGGGTGCATCTGGCCGGAGTGTATAACGGCAACAGCTGGATTCTGTACCGGAACGGCGTGGAAGTCGCGCGCACTGTGGGCGCCGGCGCGTATACGATGAATGCATCCTGGGCGATCGGCGCGCGCGGCGCCGCCAACAACGAGCGCTTTTTCAGCGGCTTGATCGACGAGGTGCGGATCTGGAATACCAACCTCAGCCCCGAGCAGATCGCGGCACCACTGCCGGAAAGCAAACCGGCCAGCCTGGTCGGCGCCTGGTCGTTTGAAGAGGGACTGGGCGCCTTCGCCTACGACTCATCCAACTACGGCGAAACCGGCCACCTCGGCGCAGGCGCTATCGACGCCGCACCGGGCCGGGTGTTTGAGCGCGCCAATGTGCAGATCGACCTGAATTGTGTGGCGCCGCCCTATGGTACGGCCCTGGCACTAGGAAACGAGGCCGAAGTGGTGCTCGGCAGCAGCGATATCGACGGCAAGCTGCGCTACCGCCAGTTCGACCTGACCAATAGCGGGTTAACCGAGCAGGATCTCGAGATCGGCGTGAGTGGGAATAATCCCGCTACCGCCTCGGTCGATTTTGCCGGCGACGGGGTTATGTCGTATGTGCAAGCCGCACGCACGGCGGCCAACCAGTTGCAATTGATCATCAACCGGCGGGATGGCGCGCCGATCACATTTCTGGATGCGAGCAGCAACAGCCTGAATATCGAATCGGTCGGCATCGCCGGATTGCTGCTCGACCCGGGCGGCACCCAGGAGGTGTTGGCGGCGGCATTTACCCCTGCCTCGGGCGGGTTGGCTATTCAGTTGTATCGACTCGCTGCCGACGGCCAGGTGATCGAAGATTACGCCGGTGCATTTGTCGGCTGGCAAGACAGCGGCTCTCTCGCAACCGAGGATCTCCAGGTGTTGGGCGCCGACCTGACCGGCGATGGGATCGAGGAGTTGCTGATCGGCGCGCTCGACGGGGTGAACTTGCATGTGCTGGTGTTGGGCTACGACCCGAACTGGGTTGTGACCGCCGGCCAGAATTACCAGATCAGGTTGCGCCCGATCACCAGCTACGAGTTTGCGCTGCCGAACGATTATCGGACGCCGCGCCTGAGTGCCGGCGATATCGACGGCGATTTCCGGGCCGAGCCGGTGGTTGCCTGGATCGCCAAAGACAACAATGGGCCGGATATCGTCACCATAAAGGCCCTTGATCTTAACGCGAACAACCAGTTTGTCGAGCGCGAATGGACAACCCAGACCAATTCGAACTTCCTGGCGCTCGCCGTCGGCAATACGAATTTTGATCCGAATGCGAACGCGGCGAATGCACCGGCCGGCTTCCCCAACTTCGCCGAGGAGATTGTCGTCGCTTACCAGGAGTTCCAGCCCAACGGATGGAAGCTGCAAACGCTGACCTATTCGGGCGGGAATTTGCAGCCGCACAACAGCCTGTTCCAGAGCGGCGACGATCTGGCCGAACTGGCATTGGCCGTCGGCGATATGAACAACGACAATGTCGAAGATATCGCCCTGGCCGGGCGCTGGGATAGCCCATCATCGCGCCGCATCAGCCTCAACCGGTTGATCGACCAGCCGCAGGCGAACACTGCGCTGAATCTGGTGAATAGTTGGCAGACAAGTATCGAAACGAGCCGCGAGCTGGATCTGAGCGTGCAGTTGCTCGACTGGAACCACGACGCAGTGCGGGCGGTCTATGATCCCGCCGCCTTATCCTTTGCCTGCCGCCAGATCAACGAGCGCGAGATCGAGGCGGTGATCCACCAGCCGCCGTGGTGGAACGCGATTCAGGCCGACGGCAATCGTTACGCAACCTTCGGCAAAGAGGTGAGCGGTTCATTCGATGAGTCACAAAGCATCGCGACCGAGAAATCGAGCAGCGTTTCGGGCTATCTCGGCCGCGAAGTTGGGGTCTCGTTCTTCGATATTCTGAGTTTCTCGATCGGCGCCAAATACACCACCGGCTACGAAACCAGCAGTAGCGAACTGCGCGGCACCGGCCGCACCGCAAGCACCACCGTCTTCGAGGGCCATGCCGATTACGGCGGCAGCTTCGTAGCCTATGCCAACAACGCACTCAATTGCTACAGTTATCAACTGCAACAGACCGGCGTGGCAAGCGACGGCACCATGCGCTATTGCCAGTACGACGACGTTAACTCAACCAAAGAGACGGCTTTGCTCGACACCTGGCAGATCCGCGGGCGCAGCGGCAATCAGGGCGCCGTGGTCGATCCGCAGGCGCCCGAGCACGCCAGTTGGTCGCCGGCAACCCGCGATTGGAGCAGCCTGAGCCTGTTTAAGCCGGTGCAGCAACTGGCCGGTTGCAGCACAACCTGGGCCGAAGGCGCCGTCGATCTGGATACCGGCGATGCCGCAACCTGCGACCAGGCCGGCGCATGGTGGCAGGTCGATCTCGGCGCAATTCAAGACATGACTCATATCCGGGTCTGGGGCGGCGAACATTACCACGTTTTTATCTCGCAGGTCGATCCGCGCAGCCTGCCCAACCACGAAAACCCGGCCGTGCTCGCCACAATGCCCGGCGTGATCAGTTTCAGCCAGGGCGAAGCCACAAGCCCGGTGGCCACATTCGCAACCGTGCAGGCCGACGGTACACCCGTGAGCGGCCGCTACATCCGGGTACAAAGCGACAACCGGCCGTCGCTGACTCTGGCCGAGGTGCAGGTCTTCGACAGTCGCCATGTCGAGCCGGAGCGCTACCCGTTTGCGGTGAACGACCCGACCCCCGGCGACGGCACGCACCAGGTGAGTTTAGTGGTTGATGGCGTGGTGCGCCAGAACCTGACCACGCGCGGCAATCTGATCGGCCTGATCGGTAACGACCGCTCGGTCAGCACCGGCGGCGCCAATGTAGACTGGAGCCTGAGCCAGGAAACCGTGCAGTACATCACGAATGAAACGTCGTACAGTTGGACATCCAGCCATGGCGTGGAGATCGACGTTGTGGCGGCCACCGTTACCTTCGGCGGCGCCTACGAGTGGTCGAGCGGCACCACCAGCACCCGCACCCGCACAACATCGTGGGGCAGCGGGCTTATTCTCGGCGGCGGCATCGCCGGGTTGCCGAAAACCAATGCCGACGGTCAGGAGATCAACTGGTCGGGCGATTGCGACTACACCTTCAAGCCCTACTACTACGAGATCAGCGACTACTCGAACTACGGCTTCACCCAGCGCTACATGGTGCTCGATTACAGCGTGCCGAGTATGGACGATAATCCGCAGGCCGACCGCAGGGCATGCCGCAACGGCATCAGTGATCGGATCGGGATTGAGGATGCACCGGCGGCGGTTGCGGATCGGTTCGCGGTGACAATCGGCAGCGCCGCCATTACCCTTGATGTGCTGGCCAACGACCGCGACCCCGAGGGCGCAGCCCTGACGATCACGGCGGTCGGCGGATCGCCAAAGGGCGAGGTTGTGATCGACGGTGGACAATTGCGTTACACCCCGGCGCCTGGGTTCACCGGCGAGGACCGCTTCAGCTACACCGTCAGCGACGGCGGGCTGAGTGCAACCGCCGAAATTGTGGTGACGGTGCTCGGCACTACGCCGGTAAGTGCCGGGAACACCCTCTACCTCCCGCTGCTGTTCCGCTAAAACTGCGGTGCTCGGTTGTTGTGGCAACGCTGCAACAACCGAGCACCTCGTTGTCTCACACCTGCTTGACAAGCGCCCACGCGATTGCGACGATGCACGGTCTCGTTAGGTCAGGTCGTATCATCCTTCCTCGGAGCAGATGGTTCCCAGGGCTGTTGCAACGTCGGGAATCCGTTGTCATTCCGACCGCAGCGCGCGGAGCGGAGGAATCTCGGCATAGCATATGCACACGGCAAAACCGATTCCCGCGCGACCCCTCCACGTCGCCGGAGCATGCCCTGAGCAGAGTCGAAGGGGCTCCGGTCGGGGTGACAAGGACAGCATATTCAGGACGTTGCATCCGCCCGGAGATGGTTCCGGTCATTCGTGATCTATCAGAAGCGATATGCTACAATCGCAGCAGAACGATCTCGGTGTGGTAAACGATGAGTCGTACGGGAGGATACTTCATGGAAAAAGATTGGAAGCACCTCACGGCGGTTGAGTCGCACCCGGATATTGTCAGTGGTGCGTGGGTGTTTCGCGGAACGCGGGTACCCGTGGCCGCGTTGTTTGAGAATCTGCGCGATGGTGCGACGATTGATCAATTCTTAGCGTGGTTTCCTGGCGTCCAGCGGGCCGATGTGGAAGCCGTACTCAATTATGAGGTTGCGGTTCTGAGCACACCTGCAGCTGCATGAAGATTCTGTTTGATCAGGGTACGCCGGTTCCCCTGCGCCGGCACCTCCAAGCGCACACGGTCACGACGGCATACGAGCAAGGATGGGCGAGTCTGATGAATGGACAACTGCTGGCAGAAGCAGAATTGGCCGGCATCGATCTCCTCATCACGACCGATCAAAACCTCCGCTATCAACAAAACTTGCACGATCGCCGGATTGCAATTCTGGTGCTTGGCTCAACATCATGGCCCAAAAATACAACAGCGGATTGATGCGATTCGCGCGGCTATTACACGCGTTGGCCCCGGCAGCTACGAAGAAGTCGCGATCTAGGGTTGTCGCACCCAATCACGTGGTACAAGGCGTTGTTTCGTGTTCCGCTATGGCACTCCTGACCCACCATCGCCTTCTACATTGGCCGCAAACCGCGGCGCTCTTGTGACCCATTTTGCCGCAGTAACTCCATCTGCATGGCAAGCTCATTCCACAACCCGCGGCGCGAGTACTCCGTCCGAAGAACCATGACGGAAACAACCGCCGTAAGGGCGGCCCAGCGTGGCCGCCCCGGTGTGGTCGCCCAACCGATCAGAATAGCCCGGTCAGTCTACTGGTTGGCACGCCCGCATAACAATTTTTTCACCCCTTCAGGTCTACTTTTTAACGTATTTTTACATATACCGTCTATTCCTCAAGTACAATCCAAATAGATCGTATTGTTATTTATTGATTCGATCTACTCCAACCAACCGTCCACCGCACACACTCAACCAGAACTCATGCATGCCAAACTGTGCGCAATCGCAGAGACAGAACATGATGCACCGACGCACACTTGTTCTCTGTGAAGATGACAGGCACGGCCGCCAAAGCATCGTGTCCACCTGGATGAGCAGCGAAGCTCTCACACTCCATCCGTAGTAATAGTGCAGTCGCCTGGCATTTCGCTGCCCGGTGCGGTTTCACGCATCCTTGGTTCAAGGGTGGTAGGGATTGAGCGGATTGAAACGCATTACCGCAATGCCGCATATGCACTGGAGGCTATTGGCCCGTAATCGCGCGTAGGAGACACAATTAGAATGCATAGTATCGGGGTTACCCACGGTGTTCAAGCCGCCTCACTCACCGCTCCCACCCGACCTACTGTCTCGGTTATTGTGCCTGTATACAACGGTGGTGAAGCATTTCGGCGTTGTCTTGAAGCATTGCGATCGACCGACCCGGCCCCGTACGAGTTGATCGTTGTCGCCGACGGCGACACCGACGGTTCACGGGATGTTGCGCGCCGCTTTGATGCGCAGGTATTGGAATTCGCGCAACCCAACGGCCCGGCAGTTGCCCGTAATGCAGGCGCCGCAGCGGCAAGCGGCGAGATCCTCTTTTTTATCGACGCAGATGTGGCGGTGCGCCACGACACCATTGGGCAGGTTGCCGCTACATTCGCCGCCGACCCCTCGCTCACGGCGCTGATCGGCTCGTATGATGATGCGCCGGGCGCCGACGACTTTCTCTCGCAGTACAAAAACCTTCTGCACCATTTTACTCATCAGACGGGGCGCGCAGAAACCTTCACCTTCTGGGGCGCCTGCGGCGCGATCCGGCGCGCGGCATTTCTGGCGAGCGGCGGCTTCGATGAGCGCTATCGCAAGCCGAGCATCGAGGATATTGAACTCGGCTATCGCCTGTCGCAAGCCGGCAATCGACTGCGGCTCGATAAAACGCTTCAGGTTAAACACCTGAAGCGCTGGGGTGCGCTCAATCTTCTCCGCACCGATTTCTTCGGCCGGGCGTTGCCCTGGACCGAGTTGATCCATCGCCACGGCTCAATGGCCAACGACCTCAATCTGGGATTAAGCTCGCGCCTGAGTGTGGTAGCCGTGTACACCCTTGGCGCAAGCCTGCTTGTTGCCGCGCGCCGTCCGCAAGTGCTCGCTGTTGCCGGTGTACTGGCCGGGGCATTAGTCGCATTGAATATGCCGGTCTACCGGTTTTTCTTCCGCAAGCGCGGTTTGCGCTTCACATTGGGCGTTATTCCCTGGCACTGGCTGTACTTCGGCTACAGCGGACTCGCCTTTCTGATTGGCAGTTACCGCGCGAAACGTATTTTTGGCCGGCGCACGCGCACTGTTCAATAGGCAGAGGCTTCGGACATTCAAGCAGAAGGAGAAGCGCAATGTTGAGATACCCAGTAGTGATCGCCGGCGGTGGGCCGGCAGGACTAACAACGGCTTACGAACTCGCCCGGCATGGTCTGCGCCCGCTTGTTTGCGAAAAGCATCATATTGTCGGCGGGATTGCCCGTACCGAGCAGTACAAGGGCTATCGCTACGATATCGGCGGCCACCGTTTTTACACCAAAGTGCCGGCGGTCGAACGCTTCTGGCACGAGGTGTTGGGCGATGAATTCGTCGAGCGGCCGCGGCTGTCGCGTATCTACTACAACGGCCTGTTTTATAACTACCCGCTCAACCTGATCAACACGCTCATGAATCTCGGCCCAATCGAGAGTTGCCGGATTGTGTTGAGCTACCTTCAGGCCCACATGTTCCCGAGCCGCCAGGAAGAGACTTTTGAGGAGTGGGTGACGAACCGCTTCGGACGCCGGCTCTTCGCGACCTTCTTCAAAACCTATACCGAGAAGGTCTGGGGCTTTCGTGCAAGGAGATTCGCGCCGATTGGGCCGCCCAGCGCATCAAAGGGCTGTCGCTCTCGGCGGCGGTGATGAATGCGCTGTTCAAGGTGAACAACACCAAAACCCTGATCGAGCGTTTTCATTATCCGATCCTGGGGCCGGGCCAGATGTGGGAACGCTGCCAGCAGGCGGTCGAGGCGATGTCGGGCGAGGTGCAACTCAACACCGATGTGGTGCGCATCTGCCACGAAGCGGGCCGGGTAACAATGGTGTATGTGCGCCACGGCGAAACCGAGCAGGCGATCGCCTGTGAGCATTTTATCTCCAGCATGCCGCTGAACGAGTTGATCTTCAAGCTCGATCCGCCGCCGCCGCCGGAAGTGCTCGCTGCGGCCCACGGCCTCAGCTACCGCGATTTCATCCTGGTCGGCCTGATTATCAATCAGGAGCGGGCCTTCCCCGACAACTGGATCTATGTCCACAGCCCCGAGGTGAAGGTCGGGCGCATCCAGAATTTCGGCAACTGGAGCCCGGATCTGGTGCCCGATCAGAGCCGCACCAGCCTGGGCATGGAATACTTCTGCAACGAAGGCGACGATCTCTGGGAGATGTCGGATGCCGATCTGGTGGCGCTGGCAACCAGGGAGATCGACAAGCTGAGCCTGGCCCGCGCCGAAGCCGTCGAGGACGGCACGGTGATCCGGCAGCCGAAAGCCTACCCGGTGTACGACGGCACCTACCGCAACCATGTCGAGACGATCCGCGCCTATCTGGGTGAGCTTGAGAACCTGCAAACGATCGGCCGCAACGGCATGCATCGCTACAACAACCAGGATCACTCGATGTTGACCGGGATGTTGGCGGCGGAGAATGTGTTCGGCGCCAACCACGACTTGTGGGAAGTGAACACTGAGCGGTCGTACTACGAGGAGTTTACGCGGGCGGAGCAGAAGGAGAGGGAAGTTCATGGCGCCACTCAGAATCGGGCTCATCGGCTGCGGTCGCATCGCGCAACTGGTGCATCTCAACATCCTGACACAGTCGGCGGCGATTAAGCTGGTTGCCCTGGCCGAAGCCGATCCGGAGCGGCGCGCAGAGGCCCGGCGGCGCGCCCCTGCCGCCATCGCCTACGCAAGTTACGAGGATCTGCTGGCCCGGCCCGAGGTGGAGGCGGTGGTGATCTGTTTGCCCACCGCCCTCCACGCCGAAGTGGCAAGGGCAGCATTCGCCGCCGGCAAGCATGTCTATCTTGAGAAGCCTCTGGCGGCCTCGCTCGTTGAAGGCGAAGCCGTGCTGGCGGCCTGGCAACGCTCGAATCTGGTCGGCATGATCGGTTTCAACTACCGCTTCAATGCGCTCTATCAGGCCGCCCGCCGCCAGATCGGCGCCGCTGCGATCGGTGCGCCGTTGGGGGCGCAAACCACATTCAGCGCCGCAGCACGCAATTTGCCGGATTGGAAGCGGCAGCGCCGTACCGGTGGCAGCGCCCTGCTCGATCTGGGTAGCCATCACCTCGATCTGGTGCCGTTCCTGTTTCGCCGCCCGGCGGTTGCAGTTGCGGCCCGGATCGAGTCGCGCCAGAGCGAGGACGATACCGCCTGGATCCAGCTGGAACTGGCCGGCGGCGCCGTGGTGCAATCGCTGTTTTCGCTCAGCGCCGTCGATGAAGATCGGGTTACGCTCTATGGCAGCGCCGGCAAACTGAGCGTCGATCGTATTCACGGCTGGAATGTCGAGTATGCCCCGGCACATGCCGCAACCGGCCGCCTGGGTGCATTTACAGAGCAGTTGCGCCGGATCGCCGGCAGCCCGTATCTGCGCGAGCGCGTGCTGGCGCCGAGCAGCGAGCCGTCGTTTCGTACATCGTTGGAGCATTTTGCAGCTGTGGTGCGCAACCGTCAGCTCGATTATCCCGACCTGAGCCATGGTTATCAGGCTCTGGCACTGGTTGAGGCGGCCGAGGCTGCGGCGAAACAGAATCAGCCGCTGCGCCTGCGAAACAGCCACAATGTCGAGATCACGGCGCCGGAACACGATTCATACCAGCCGGCGCCGTTACACGGGGCGCTCACATGAAGATTCTGCTTGTGAGCGACTACGGCACGCCCACCGGCGGCGCCGAGATCCAGTTTCTGGGGATGCGCGAGCGGCTGCGGGCGCGTGGCCACGATGTGCGCTTTTTCGCCAGTGCTGCACAGCCGACCGCCGTGCCGAACGCAGCCGACTATACCTGCTTCGGCACAACCTCGCGTTTGCGCGGCCTGCTGCAAACCGCAAATCCCTGGGCTGCGCAACAACTGCGAACGGTGCTGGAAACGTTTCAACCCGATGTCGTTCACGTCAAAATCTTCCTCACGCAGCTCTCGCCGCTGATCTTGCCGCTGTTACGAAATGTTCCCGCCCTCTACCATGTGGTCTGGTACCGGCCGGTTTGTCCAACCGGCACCAAACTGCTGCCGAACGGCGCAGCCTGCACGCAGCAGCCGGGGGCGGTTTGTTTACGCCATGGCTGCGTGCCGCTCCAGGACTGGGCGCCGTTGATGCTTCAGATGCGGCTCTGGCGACGTTGGCGCGATAGTTTCAAGCTGATTGTCGCCAATAGTGCGGCCACCCGCGCACATCTGCTGGCGGCCGGAATCGGTCCGGTCGAGGTAATCTGGAATGGTGTGCGCCCGCGCCCGCTCCGGCCGGCACTGCCCGATCTGCCGTTGGTGGTTTTCGCCGGCCGGCTGGTGCCTGAGAAGGGCGTCGATCTGCTGTTGCGAGCCTTCCAACTGGTGGCGCGCGAACTCCCGGCGGCGCGGCTTCTGCTGATCGGCGAAGGGCCGGAACAGGCAGCCCTGCACAAACAGGCCGGCGCACTCGGTCTGGCCGAACGGGTGGAGATGACGGGCCGGCTGCCGCGCGAGGAGCTTGAGGCGCGCTGTGGGGCGGCCTGGGTACAGGCGGTTCCTTCGCGTTGGGACGAGCCGTTCGGGATTGTGGCCGCCGAGGCTGCAATGCGCGGCACGGCGGTGGTGGCAAGTGCCGGCGGCGGGCTGGCCGAGATCGTGCAGGACGGCGAAACCGGACTGCTGGTGCCGCCCGGCGACGAACAGGCTCTGGCGGCTGCACTGCTGCGCTTGCTGCGTAATCGCGAGCAGGCCGAAGCCTTTGGCCGCGCCGGTCGGACGCGGGCGCTCCAGCATTTCAACGAAGACCTGGTTGCCGAAGCATTTTTAGAACGCTATCGCCGGATCAGCAGTGGCGAATTGGGCCGCCCCACGCCACCACGCGATCCCGTGGAGGCAACAAGCACATGAAGCGAAACCCAACCATGTCGGTCGTGCTCGTCACCCCGCATCGCTACGAGACATTACGTAAAGTGATGCGCCGATTGCGGGCGCAGACGATCGCCGCGCAGCTTGAGGTTGTGATTGTGGCGCCGTCGCTGATGCGACTGGCCTTTGATGAGAGCGAGCGAAGCGGATTCCTGCGCGTGCAGGTGGTTGAGTCGGGCGAATCAACGTCGCTCGGCGTAGCCAAAGCCGCCGGCGTACGAGCGGCGGCAGCGCCGGTGGTAGCCTTCGCCGAAGATCACTGTTACCCCGAACCCGACTGGGCGGCGCAGTTGCTGGCCGCACACGCAGGCCCCTGGGCGGCGGTGGCGCCGGCGATCGGGAATGCGAACCCCGAAGAAGCGGTGAGCTGGGCCAACCTGTTGATCGCCTATGGCCACTGGCTGGCGCCCGCTGTAACCCGCGAGATCCACGATGTGCCGGCCCATAACAGTTCGTACAAGCGCGACGTACTGCTTGGCTATGGCCCCGAACTCGACACCATGCTCGGCCGCGAAGGCAGTTTGCACGCCGATCTGCGGGCGCAGGGCCACAAACTGTATATCACCGGCGCTGCGCGAGCCTACCACCTGAATCCAACCCGCGCCCCGGACTGGTGGATCTTGCGCTTTAATGCCGGCCGGCTTTATGCCGCCACCAGAGCTGCCGGCGAGGGCTGGTCGCAAGCACGGCGCATGATTTACGCCGGGGGTGCGCCGCTGGTTCCGCTGATGCGTTTGCCGCAACTCCTCGGTCAGCTCCGCCAGGCCGGGTTATCGGCGTTGCTGCCGCGCATCTTTCCGGCCCTGCTGCTCGGCCTGCTCATCCATAGCGCCGGCGAGTTGGCCGGCTACATTGTCGGTGAGGGCGGCACCCGCGAGTACCTGGCGAACTTCGAATACGACCGCATCCGCCAGCTTGCGCGGGCCGACCGGATCAGGCACCTGGAGGTGGTATGAGCACAGCGCCGCTGGTTTCGGTGGTGATCCCGACCTATAACCGGCCGCAGCCACTCGCCGCCTGCTTGCAAGCACTGGCCGCCCAGGATTACCCGCGCGATCGTTACGAAGTGATCGTGGTTGACGACGGCAGCCCGCAATCGCCCGCGCCGTTGTTCGCTGCGCTGCCCGAGATGACGGTGCGGCTGATTGTGCAACAACGGCGCGGCCCGGCCGCCGCGCGCAATGCCGGGGCGGCCGTTGCGCATGGCCGTATCCTGGCCTTTACCGACGACGATTGCCGGCCGCATCCCGATTGGTTGCGGGCGCTGAGCCTGCGTAGCGCAAGCGCGCCGAACGCACTGGTTGGCGGCGCAATCCGTAACGCCCTGCCCGACAATCCCTACGCCGACGCAAGCCAGATCCTGGTCGGCTATATCTACGACTATTACAACCGGCCGCAAGGAGCGCGTTTCTTCACCTCGAACAATATCGCCATGCCGCGCGAGCAATTCCTGGCGATCGGCGGTTTCGACGCCGGCTATCCCCGTGCGGCAGCCGAAGATCGCGACTTTTGTGACCGCTGGTTGGATGCGGGTTACCCACTGCTTTATGCCCCCGAAGCCCGGATCGATCATGCCCATGCACTCGATCTACGCCGCTTCTGGCGCCAGCACTTCAACTATGGTCGCGGCGCCTACCATTTTCATCGTGGGCGGGCCGTACGCAATCAGCAGGAGATTCGGGTTGAGCCGTTGCGCTTTTACGGCAATCTGCTGGCGGCGCCGCTGAATAACCGGCCGCTGAACCAGGCCTTGCCGCGGGTTGGATTGTTGTTTCTCTCGCAGGCTGCAAACGCGCTCGGCTTCTTTGTCGAGCGGGCCGTCCAGGCCGGCGGGCCGGCGCAAAGCCCGCTCAGGCGAACGGGAATGCAGTAACAGGACGAAAGTCGATCATTTCGCGCGTTTGGCCGCTTCGCTGCCCAATGGCGACGAAACACGTATGGAAGCAACGATACAGAAACATGCGCCGGCTGCCGAACGCTGGGAGACCAGAATTACGGCCATCCTCAGTTCGGCCTGGCTGGCCTGGGTCATTATTCTCGGCGGGATGGCGTTGCGCCTGATCCCATATCGGTTCAACCGCTCGCTCTGGTTCGACGAAGCGGCGCTGGCGCTGAATATTATCCAGCGCGATTATGCCCGGCTGCTTGAACCACTCGACCTGCGGCAGACCGGGCCGATCGGGTTTTTGTTCGCCGAGCGCTTCGCATTTGAGTTGTTCGGCAGCAGCGAATACGCCTTGCGGCTGGTGCCGTTGCTGGCCAGTCTGGCGCCTTGCCGCTGCTGTATGCGGTGGGGCGGGCCTATATCAGTGCGCCGGCCGTGCCGCTGGCGCTCGGCCTGTTCGCCATCCTTGAACCGCTGGTGCGCTACGCCACGGAGATGAAACAGTACTCCGGCGATATCGCCTGCACGCTGATCGTGCTCTATGGCGCCCATCTGGTGCAACAACGGCCCAACTGGTTGCGGATCGGCCTGTTCGGATTGGCCGGCGCCGTGATCCTGTGGTTCTCGCAACCTGCGGTCTTTGTGCTCGGCGGCGCCGGGATTGTGCTGGGCGTCATGGCATTGCGCGAGCGCGATTGGCGCCGGGTTATTGCACTGGCCCTGGCCGGCGCACTCTGGCTGGCGAGTTTCATCCCGTCCTACCAGTTATCGTTGCGCACGATCGCCGACTATGGGTATTTTGCGACAAGCTGGGAAAGCGGGTTTGCGCCCGCCGGCTCAGGCGATCAAGCGTTCGAGAATCTGCGCTGGTATGTGATGACCTTCTTCGGCATATTCAAATCCCCAACCGGACTAGAAGACTATGCCGCCGGTGTGGCCGGAATCGCCGTGCTGGTGGCCGGCGCTGTGCTTGCGCGAACCCGCCGCCTACACTTGCTGTTGCTGATCGCGCCGATCGGGCTGACGCTGATCGCCTCGTTCCTGAAGTTGTACCCATTTCAGGCCCGCGTGCTGCTCTTTCTGGTGCCGATTCTGTTACTCCTGACCGCCGAAGGCGTCGAACAACTCAGTAATCACACCCCCTGGCGGCGTGTCCTCTGGCTGGGCCTGGTGCTGGTGCTGGCCCTGGAACCGACGATCCTGACGGCCCAGCAGCTACTTGTGCCGCGCCGGCATCAGGAATTGCGCCCGGTGCTGGCCCATGTGCGCGAGCGAATTGAAGCGGGCGACACGGTCTATGTCTACTATGGCGCGTACAACGCCTTTCGCTACTACACCCACAATGATCCATTGCCGGCCGGCGAGATCATCCACGGCAGCGAATCACGCGCCGATTGGAACGTCTATTTTCAGGAACTCGACGCATTACGCGGTCGCGAACGGGTCTGGGTGATCTTCGCAAATCGCTACAGCGACGCAGGGGCCGACGAGCGCGAATTACTATTGTTCCATCTTAATCAGATCGGCAGGCAACTCGACGAGCAGCGGGCGGCGAATGCGTCGGCCCATTTGTATATGCTGCCGGCGCCGTAAACCAGGGAGCGCTAGAACCTCGGTAGCGTAATCGGATTTGTGGGCGTTTCGGGCCGCCGGCTCGTAAGGATTCTGTCAAATACGCTACCGACGTTCTAGTGTCCATAAGGGTTTCGTACCGATCCCTACCAAAGAGGCGTCATGATTCGCGATAGTGAAGATCTGCAAGAATCTGCGGAGCTGTGGGCCGAAGTTGCGATTGTCGGAGCCGGATTTGCCGGGTTGGAACTGGCGACCTACCTGGGGCGCCATGGAGTGAATGTGGTGCTCCTGGAAAGTGGCCGCGAACAGTTTGATCCCCAGATTCAAGCCTTGGCGGCCACGAAAAGTGTCGGCAAGCAACTACGCACACCCGACCCCGACAGCCCGTTTACGCCGTACCTGCCGCCGATCTTTCGCGGCGAGTTCCGTATTCGCCAATTCGGCGGCACATCGAACATCTGGACCGGCAAGTGGCGCACCTTCGACGAGCTTGATTTTGCCGAGCGACCCTGGATTCCGCACAGCGGCTGGCCGATCAGCCGCGCCGAGATCGCACCGTTCTACTGCCAGATCGCGCAGGATTACAAGCTCGGCGATTTTGCGGCCTTTGCCCACAGCCGGCCCTACCGCGCCGCCGAAACGGCCCTGGCTCCGGCCGGGCTGAAGCTATCATTCCATTACTGGGAGCAAACTGCGTCGCGGCCGGCTGGCATCCATCGCCAGACCTTGCAGCAATTGCCGAATGTCGATCTGATCCTGGGCGCAAACGCAACCGAGATTGTGCTCGATCCAAAGCTGGAGCAGGTCGAGTCGATTGTGTTTCAATCCTTGGATGGCCGCCGCTTCAGCCTATCGGCCGCCACTTTCGTGCTGGCGGTGGGCGGCCTGGAAGGCGCACGGCTGATGCTCGCTTCAAACCGACAACTTCCAGCGGGCATAGGCAATCAGCATGGCCTGGTCGGACGCTTCCACATGGATCACCCCAAGAGCAAGCGCGCCCGGTTGCAGCCGGGGCCGGCGCTCGCCGCAATCGCCGAGTGGACGCAAACACAGCCGCGACCGCGCTTTCATGTCAGCCTGTCGCTGGACGACGCGACCCAGCAGGCCCGGCAGATCTTGAACCATGCGATCTATCTCAGCCCGGTCTATGCGTATCTGGTCGATTACCCGCAACAGCAGGTTGAGCGCCTGAAACGGGCGCTGGCCCAGTCGCAGGTTGGCGAGATGATCGCAGCCGCCTTTGATCTTCTGCGCTCGCCGCGCTTAATCCAGAAGATTTTGCAGCGCCGCAAGTATGCCGATCGCGGCGGGCCGATCGCTTACTATCAGGGCAGCATGTATGTTGAGCAGGCGCCGAATCACGAAAGTGCTTTACACCTGAGCGAGGAACGCGACGCCCTGGGGCTGCCGAAATTGCTGATAAACTGGCAATTGACCGATTTCGATCATACATCGTTTCAGACCACCCTGGGTTGCCTTGTGGATGCATTTCAGCGCGCCGGGCTTGGAAAACTCGATTTTGGGCCGGAGCCGCTCACCCTCGACGACGCAATGGTTGACGCCGCCCATCATATTGGAGCAACCCGCATGGCCGCAACGCCTGAGCGTGGCGTCGTTGATGCGAACTGTAAAGTGTTCGGCGTTGAAAATCTGTATATCGCCAGTAGTTCCGTGTTCCCAACCGGCCATAGTGCTGCGCCGACCCTGACGATTCTGGCATTGGCGCGCCGGCTCGGCGTGCATCTGTTGCAGGTTCGTTCATCCGTGCGGCAAGCGGAACCGAGCCTGTGAACAACATGATTGGCGATCAGCGCGAAGCAAACGGCGCTGCCGGAACATCCAGCGCCCGCAAAACAAAACTGGCCCGTTCCGGCATCGCGACCGTGATCGGGCAGTTCTCAACCATTGCGATTTCAACCGGTGCAACGATTATCATGGCGCGGTTGCTCGACCCGGCCGATTTCGGACTGGTCGCCATGGTTCAGGCGCTCATTCTGTTTATCGGCAGCTTTCGCGATTTCGGCTTGCCGATGGCGGCGTTGCAATCACGCGATCTCGATCACCTGCAATCGAGTGCGCTATTCTGGACGAATCTGCCGATTACGATCGGGGTCACGCTCTTTATGATCCTGATGGGGCCGGTGCTGAGCTGGTTCTTCGGCGCGCCGGAGTTGACATTGCTCACGGCGGTGATGAGTATCGGCGTTCTGGCCCCGGCCCTGGCCAATCAGCACGAGGCCTTACTGACGCGCCAGTTGCGTTTCGGCGCGCTGGTGGCCTGGGATGCCGGATTCCTGATCGTAGGTGTCGTCAGCGCGATCGGACTGGCGCTGCTGGGCGCCGGCTACTGGGCACTTGCGGCCCAATTCATTGTCTGGCAAGTCGGGCGGGCCGTGTCGGTCTGGATCGTTACGGGATGGATGCCGGCGAGTTTACGTGCCGCCCGTGAAGCGCGCCGGCAGATCCGGCAACTGCTCTCGTTCGGCGCATACCTGACCGGCTATCGCGTGATCGCCCACGCCGGCCGCGACATTGATCGGGTGCTGGTTGGCTACGTCGGCGGGCCACAGGCGCTTGGTCTGTACGATGCGGCCTTTCGCTGGGCCAGATTGCCGATCCAACAGCTCTACACACCGCTATTGGGCGTAGCAGTGGCGGCGTTAAGCACGGTTCGTGAGGATGCCGCAGCCTACCGCCGGCATGTGCGCCTGATCCTCACGCCGGTGTTCTCGCTTTCCATCCCGGTGCTGATCTATGCGGCGATTGCCGCCGACGCCCTGATTTTGTTGTTGCTCGGGCCAAAGTGGAGCGGCGCAATACCGCTTTTTCGCGCGCTTTGCATCGGCACAACGGCCCTGGCCGCCTCAAAGACAATGAAGTGGCTGTATGTTTCCCTGGGTGAAACAAAACGGCAATTCCGCTGGGGCCTGTTTTACGCCCCGATCTTTGCGCTATGTATCGCCGTTGGTGCATCGTATGGCGCCGAAGGCGCCGCAATCGCATACGCCGTGGCCCAATGGGGGCTATTGCTGCCGGGATTGGCCTATTGTCTGCATGGGTCGCCGCTCCGGCTGGATCAATTCTTGCACATCCTGGCGCGTCCACTGGCGGCGGCGCTGATCGCGGGCGGGTTTGCCTGGGCTGTCGGCCTGGAATACGGCAATGCGCACCACCTTTTGCAGTTGACGATCAAAGCCGGACTCTTCTTCCCACTGTATGCTGCGGTCTGGTTGCTGATGCCGGGCGGACGAACTGCGCTGCAGGACAGCCTGGCGTTGATCACAAGCCTGCGCCGGCGCCAATCGGCCGGTAGCGGATCGGACATTGCGCCTACGGCCGTCGCGAGCCGGGCGGATATGATATAGGCAGCATCGATGTCGCTATCGCGTAACGCCTTCCAACATGCCGGATCGCGTTTTTGTGGGCAACCGCAGTGAGCGAACATAGCCGGAATCCCAACGCCGATCAGCTTCCCTTCACGGTTGACCACGAACAGGTTGGCCGGCGCGCATTTGCTTCCGGTGTTATCCGGATCATCGCCCAGGCTGTGAAACTGGTGCTGGTGATCGGCACCGGCATGACACTCGCCCGCCTGCTTACACCGGCCGACTTCGGGCTTTTTGCGATGGTCGGTTCGCTCACTGCCTTTGTCGGTAGTTTTCGCGACTTCGGGCTACCGGCGGCCACCGTGCATCAGGCGCAGATCGACCAGCGGCAGATCGATGCGCTATTCTGGATCAACCTGCGCTGGAATGGCCTCGTCCTGCTCTTTATGCTGGTTATGGCGCCGATCCTGGCCTGGTTCTACGGCGAAGTAGCCCTGGTGACGATCACACTGGCGGTTGCGATTGGTATGTTCGGCGCCGGATCGGCGGTGCTGCCCGAAGCGCTGCTTACCCGCCAGATGCGCTTTGGGGCACTGACACTGATCGATCTTGGCGCACTCGCTGTCGGCGCGGCCTGCGGGATTGGCCTGGCATTCGCCGGCGCAGCATACTGGGCGCTGGTCGGCCAGTTGATCAGCGAGTATCTGATCCGGGGCGGCGCCTACTGGCTCGTCTGCGGGTGGCGTCCCCGGCGGCTCCGGCCCGGCGAACGGCAGGCCGAAGTTGCCGACATTATCACCTACAGCAAAGATGTCACCATCTTTCGCGTGATCGCGCATATCGGTCGCAATCTCGATCGGGTGGTGGTCGGCTATACAGGCGGCCCGGCGGCGATGGGTCTGTACGACCGCGCCTATCAATGGTCAACGTTTCCGATGCTGAATGTCTACGGGCCGTTGCTGAGTGTCGCGGTGGCCAGTTTGAGCCGGGTGCGCGACCATGCCGATCGCTACCGCAGTTACGCTCGGCAGGCGCTCTTGCCGATCTTCACCAGCGTGCTTCCGGCGCTGGCATTTATGTTTGTCGAGGCGCGAGCGGTGATCCGGCTGCTGCTGGGCGAACAATGGTTGGCGGCGGTGCCGATCTTCCGGCTGCTCTGCGCGGCGGCATTTGTCGGCTGCGCCGGTACGGTCACAAAGATCATTTACCACTCGTTAGGAACTACCCGGCGCAGTTGCACTGGGGCTTGTTCGCGACACCGCTGATGATCCTGGCAGTGTTGATCGGCAGCGCCTGGGGGCCGCTTGGTGTGGCAAGTGGATTCGCCCTCGGCACAATGCTGCTCGCCTTTCCCCATGTCGCCTACTGTTTGCACGGCAGCCCACTCAGCTTCGGCGATTTTATCGGGATTGTGTGGCGCCCGGCCAGTGCCGCGATCGGCGCGGCGACGCTGTTGATGCTGGTGCGCCATCTGCTGCCCGCCGGCATACCGGTGATTGAACTGCTGGTCAAGGCGACGCTGTTCGGCCTGGGCTATCTATTGCTCTGGAGCCTGTTTCCAGGCGGGCGACGAACGATGATTGAAGCGATCGCGCCGATTGTCCAACGCCTGCGCCGGGCCATTCGGCGTGATGGTGTATAACGCGGAATGCGCCTTCTCAGGGAACGGATAACCCGATGAGCGACTATGAACGGCTGCATATCGCCTATTTCTACGATCTGGCTTTGCCCTCGCAATTGGCGGCGCCGATCCAGATTCTGCAAACCTGCCACGCAATCTGCCGGCTGGGCGCAACCGCCACGCTATATGTGAATCGGATCGCGGCAGCCAGTGTCGCCGAATGCCTGGCCTTCTACGGGCTAGCGCCCCACCCACGGCTGAAGATCGTGCCCTGGTACGCCGCAGGCCCGGCCACACAGGCGCGAATCCGGCAACTCCTGGCCGCACAGAGCCGCGATCAAGCGCTGGTACTCATCTCACGGGGCGAACCGGGGCTGGATCTCTTCGGCCGCTTGCCGCGAAAACTCCCGCCCGGCTGCGGCTTGATCTACGAGGCCCACCGGCTCTGCTTCCCCGAAGTCGCACAGCGAGTGCGGGCCGATCTGCCGCCGCCGCTGCGGGCAATACTTGGTGGCTGGCGAACCGCGCGTACCCGAGCGGCGGAACAGCATGCGCTGCGGCGCGCCGACGGAATCCTGTGCCTGACCAACGGCGTGCGGGCGGCATTGGAGCACACATTCGGCATACAACGGCCGCAACTGGTATTGCCGAGTGGCACCACGCTGCCCACCGAAGCACCGCCCGACGACCGCAGCCGCGACATCGATGTGTTGTACGCCGGCAAGCTTGAACGGCGCAAAGGCGTGCATGATCTGATCGCGGCGCTGGCCCATATTGCGCAGGCCCGGCTCTGGATCGTCGGCGGCAGCCCGGCCGAGATCGCGCCGTTTCGCCGGTTGGCGGAGGATCTGGGGGTGGATGCGCGGATCACATTTACCGGCTTCGTTCCGCCGGCCGAGGTTGAGCCTTTGTATCGCCGGGCGCGGGTTGGCGTCTGCCCGTTGCCGCAGGGCGAAAGCGCCATTGCCGACCAATACACCAGCCCGTTGAAGGTACTGGCGATGATGGCCCACGGCAGCCCGATTGTCGCCACCGATGTGGCGCCGCTACGCGAAATCCTCGATGACACATGTGCCGCCTTCGCAGCGCCGAACCAGCCGGCCCAACTCGCTCAGGCGATCCAATTGCTGCTTGGTGATCGTAGACAGGCTCAGGAGCTTGCCCACAACGCCTGGGTACGCAGCCGCGAATACAGTTGGGAGCGCCGGGCCACGCGCTTGCTGGAGTTCGCCGCAACATTGGATGGCAGCAGGCACAATCACGCAAGCCGCGCACCATAACGGCACAATCGGCAATCGTGGCACACCTTCTCAAACCGCACGGATCACGCCTTCTCGGCCATCAGATTGATCACAATCAGACTACCCGGTGCCGCACTTGGATTCCAGGTGCAGCCGATCGATCCGGGCATAATCGCCCCGCTATCGCCCGGCTTCAACGTCATCGTATGCCCATCAATACTGATCACCAGGATGCCGCTCACAACATAGTAGACGCCGGACAGGCGATAATGGCTCGGCAGATCGTAGGTATCGCTGTAAGCCGGATAATGAATCTGGGTCAGCGTAACCCCGCCGTTCAATGGCACACCGAACAACAAGGGCACCGCCTGGGGCTGTGCCGGCGGCAGATCGCTGATTGGGCTGAGATCCTTGTTATGCATCGGCGACTCCCGACAATCTGAAATACAACAGAGCGAACACGAAATCTTTGCCTGCGAGCCTATCAAACCATATCGGGCTGCAACCAGACAGCAACCGTATGTACCGGCAGGTGTACAAGCAGTGTTACAATCCTTGTTGATCCAACACAGTGGTTGGGCAGGAGGTTATATACCCGTTATGGAAGCTGCCCCGGATTTCAAAACCCTTTTGCGCCGTTCACGCACGGCACTTGATCTTACTCAGGAATCGCTTGCCGAAGCGGTGGGATGTGCGGCACAGACAATTCGTTCGTTTGAAATCGGCCGTCGTCGCCCTTCGCGTGAGATGGCGGCGCGGATTGCGGCGGTATTGCAGTTGGCCCCCGACAAGCGCGATCTTTTTGTGCGCCTGGCCCGAACGCCATTGAGTGCTTCCGAAACACTGCCCGATCAGGCGGTTGAGCCATTGCCGGCGCGTGCGGCCTTCGATCAGCCCCTGCGCCCACCACCGCCGCCGCCGCTGATCGGCCGGCGCGAGGAGTTGGCGCGCTTACAACAGTTGTTTCTTGCAGATAGCCGCCGGTTGGTGACACTGCTTGGCCCCGGCGGGATCGGCAAGACAAGTCTGGCGCTGTGCTGCGCCGCCGATCTCGCCGAGCAGTTCGCGGATGGGGCTACGGTGGTATTGCTGGCTGCCGTCGTCGATCCGGCCCAGCTGCTGCCCGCAATTGCCGCCGCCCTTGGCTGCTCGTTGGCCGGGGTGCGCAACCCCGAGGCAACCCTGGCCGAGTGCTTGCGTGATCGCGAAGTGTTGTTGGTGCTCGACAATCTGGAACAGTTGCTTGGCGTCGAGTCGCAACCGCTGACATTGCTGAACGATCTGCTGGCCGCTGCAGCGGGCCTGCGCATCCTGGTTACCTCGCGCGAACGGTTGCGCCTGCGCGATGAGTGGTTGTTGCCGCTGGACGGCCTGGCGTTGCCGGACGAGCGCATGCCGAACGCGATCGACCGTTCGGCGGCCGTATTGTTGTTTCTGGAACGAGCCAGGCAGGTCGATGTTGGGTTCGCGATCAGCGCCCGCAATCGCGCCGCGATCGCCCGGATCTGCCGTACCCTGGGCGGTGTGCCGCTGGCGATCGAACTGGCGGCGGCCTGGGTACGCGTGTTGTCGTGCGAAGAGATCGCCGATCTGGTCGAACATGATGCGGCAGCCCTGAGTGCGTCCCATCAAGATGCCTTGCCGCGCCATGCCTCGCTGCGGGCCGTGCTCGACCACTCCTGGCAACTGCTTTCAGCGGCGGAACAAACCCTGTTTATGCGCCTGTCGGTGTTTCGTGGGCCATGCCGGCGCGAGGCGATCGCCGCCGTGATGGATGACTCGGCAGCCGTTTTGCCCTTGCTGGCGGGGCTGGTTGATGCGTCACTGGTGCAACGGAACCAGGATCTGTATGGTGCGACGCACTACCAAATGCATGAATTCGTCCGCCAGTATGCCGAATCACACCTTGATGCCGCCGCGCTTGATGCGGCAGCGGCACGCCATGCCGCCTATTATGCCGGCTGGTTGGCCGATCAGGAAGCGCGGCTGAAGAGTCCCGAGCAGCGTGCAACGGTTGACGTGATCAACGCCGAGATCGCGAATCTGCGGGCTGCCTGGCGCTGGGCCTGTAAACACGGCGACGCCCACATGGTGCGCCGTATGCTGCTGACGCTGGACTGGTTCTTCGAGATCCGCGGCTGGTATGATGCGGCAGCCGCAACCTTTACCCGCGCGGTGGATGCATTACAGCCCCTTGCCGCACAACCCGATGCCTCGGAAGAGGTTCAGGTCTGTTATTGGATCGCGCTCGGGCGGACCGGCTTTCATTCGATGCGGCGCGACCCGCAGTTGGCCGCCCGGCGCCTGAGTGATTCGGTGGCGGCGTTGCGCCGGATAAGCCGCAATGGCGAACAGATTCAGTGTTTGAAGGGGCTGGCCTATGTGCAGATCTTCGCCGGCAATTATGCCGCCGCTGAAGAATTGCTCGACGAGGGCCGGGTGATCGCGGTTGCGCGCGATGACCCCTGGAATCTAACGATTATTCTGGTGGTGCGGGCCGTGATGGAGACGATCCGCCGCCCGGCGGCCGTGGCGCGAAACTACCTGCTGGAGGCGCTCACCCTGGCCCGCCAGGTTGGCGATCCGCGCCCGATCGCGATGCTGTTGACGTATCTGAGCCTGGTGGCACTGGCAGGCGGCGAGGCCGAACATGCCGAGCGGCTGGCCGCTGAGTCTCATTTGATGGCCGGGCTTAACCAGGATCGCTTTCAAATCAGTCTGGCGCTTCAGGCATTGGGCCGCGTCGCACATGCGCGCAGCGAGTATCGGGAAGCGAACTGGTTTCTGAGCGAGTCGTTGGAGATCGCGCGTGAAATCGGCGATCGCTGGTTGGAGGCGCAGGCCCTTGGCTGCAAAGCGGCGCTGGCGGCAGCACAGGGTGATCCGGCGGCG
>JAAUQO010000051.1 GCA_012032775.1 Oscillochloris sp.
CGCAACACCAGTCGTACCTGTGCCGTGTGCGGCCATTGCGCGCAAGCGAACCGGGTTGATCAGTCCCATTTCAGGTGTCTCCAATGCGGCCATACCGCTGCCGCAGACACGAACGCTGCCGTGAATATCGCGTGTCGGGCCGCCCGTCAGACGGCCTATGGTGCTGCGTCGCCTCCGGGCGAAGGAGCAAGCACAAGCCCAGCAGCTTTAGCGCTGGGTTCTTGACTGCTCCGTGGTTTTGGCGGCAAAATCGCCAAAACCACAGACTGTACGGCCCACTCAGGCATGTGCGCCGGCAGTCGGCATTGCGGCCGGGGTGCGGTTCCAGGCCACCGTGGCGGCAACCGCCTCGCGCAGGGCTGTCGGCTGGAGGCCGAAGGCATTTGTGAAGGCGCTGCTGTCCATCACAAAGGGTTGCTTGAACTCGTAGAGCATCTCAACGGTTTCGCCCGCCCCAGGATTGAATAATCCCATGATGCTGAGGATCAATGCACCGCTGCCGCGCACCTTGACCGGCCGGCCGATCTCCGCTGCGATCAGATCCACCAGTTCGCGCTGTGTCAGCGGCGGCGGGGTCGGAACATGCCAGGCCCGGCCCAATCCTGTGTCGTTGGTGCCGAGGATGGCCAGGGCGCGGCCGAAATCCGGCAGGTAGGTGAAGCTGTGGGGCTGATCGAGCCGCCCGAGCATGTTGACCGTCTTACCGGCGAGGGCCGGTTGGTAGATCATTCCGGCAGTGATCGGCTCGTAGGGGCCGTAGAAATCCGAGCCGCGCGCACTTGCCGCGCGCACATCGCCCCGTGCGTGGGCCGCGAAGAGTGCTTCGGTCATGGCTTGCCGGGTGCGTCCCTTGCGAGTATGGGCGGCATAGGGCGTATTCTCTGTCAGTACCCGGCCTTGTGGGTCGCCGTACATATACAGATTCTCGGCCACAATCAACTTCGCGCCGCTGCGCATCACCCCGCGCAGAATACTCTCCTGCAAGGCCGGAAACTCTTCCGGCCAACGGTGATACGCCGGTTGAGCGCACTGATAGACCGCTGCTGCGCCCTGGGTAAGTTCGGCCACTTGCTCGGAGTTGCCGGCGTCGCCGCGCCGAATTTCGACGCCGGCCGGTGCGTAAGGCGCCTTACCGCTGCGACTGATCATCGTTACCGCCTGGCCCTGATCCACCAGTGCCTGAGCCGTCCAACTGCCGAGCGGGCCGGTGCCGAAAACAACGTGGCGTTCGTGCTGATTCATGGTCTTGCTCCTACTTTGTCTGTTCATCTGAACAAAGTATAGAGCCTGACACAATGGCAGAGTCAAGAGGCTGTTTAATGCAAAATGCGAAATTAGAATGCGAAATACCGTCAGTTTCGGCGTATGCACACTGTTGCAGCAATCCCGGCTGAATCCACGATCGCAGGAATCGGCTATCATAGGCTGCACACTGCCAACAATGGTTCGTCGTCACGCGATCGATGAGGAAGCAGCATGCCGCGTTTCGCCGCCAATCTTTCGCTGTTATTCACGGAAGCGCCGTTGATCGAGCGATTCGAGCGGGCGGCCGCTGCCAGTTTTACTCGGGTCGAGATTCAGTTTCCGTACGAGTTGGCGCCCAAGGCGTTTGCGGCGGCTTTGGCACGCAATAAGCAGGAACTGGTGTTATTTAACCTGCCGGCCGGTGATTGGGCGGCCGGCGATCGTGGGATCGCCGCGCACCCCGAGCGGGTTGACGCATTCCGGGCCGGTGTGCAACAGGCGATTGGATTGGCGCGTGAAGTAGGTTGCCCGCGCCTGAACCTGCTGGCCGGGTTGCGCGATCCGCGGCTACCGCTTGATGCGCAGCGGCGCACCCTGCGCGATAATATCCGCTACGCCGCCGAAGCTCTGGCGCAACATCATCTGACGCTTGTGATCGAAGCGCTAAATCAGTACGATCTACCGGGGTTTTTGCTCAGCAGTTCGCATGAATCCCTTGGTTTGATCGCCGCCGTCGGTCGGCCGAATGTTCGGCTGCAATACGATGTTTACCACATGCAACGCGGTGAAGGCGAACTGGCCGGTACGATCGCACGCAACCTCGACCGGATTGGTCATATTCAGATCGCCGACAATCCCGGCCGCCACGAACCCGGCAGCGGCGAGATCAATTTCCGCTTCCTGTTGCCCTATCTCGATACGATCGGCTACGACGGCATCGTCAGTCTGGAATACATCCCCGCCGGTGATACCCTGGCCGGCTTGGGCTGGCTGGAAGAACATGGGCTGACATTATGAGCCGTGAGATGTGTGAGGTTCACGCCTTCGGCTGATGCCCGCCAGCGGACACATGGTAGACTGAAAAAGATTGTGTATTTTTTCTGTGATCAGGTTGGAGGATGTACTTATGAGTGAGCAGCAGACCGACGATCGCCGCACAGCCCTGGTGGTGGTTTCTCACCACGACGACGCTGAGTTCGGCTGTGGCGGGACGATCGCGGCATGGGCCGCCGAGGGTTGGCAGGTAACCCTGGTGATCTGCACCGATGGTGGGTCGGGCGGCCCCGACGATGCTCAGGATGTCGGGCCGGAAGCCCGGCGCAAGATCAGCGAAACCCGCAAGGCCGAGCAGCGGGCCGCCGCCAAAGAGCTTGGGATTGCCGAGGTGGTGTTTCTCGATCTGCGTGACGGCGAGTTGGAGCCGAATATTGCGCTACGGCGCGAAATCGTTCGCCAGATCCGGCGCACCAAAGCCTACCGGCTTGTCTGCCAGTCGCCCGACCGCACCTGGACGCCGAACTATATGATCGGTCGCTATCACCCCGATCATCTGGCGGCGGGAACTGCGGCGATCGCGGCGGTGTACCCGGCGGCCCAGAATGCCTGGGATTTCCCGGATCTGCTGGCCGAGGGTTTGCAGCCGAGCCGGGTGCGCGAGTTGTATGTGATGGGCGCGCCGGTGGCCAATTTCGCAGTCGATATTTCGGCTACGATCGAAGCGAAGCTGGCTGCATTGCGCTGCCATGTCAGCCAACTCGGCGAAGATCAGACCAAGCTGGCCGAACGAATCCGCGAATGGGCTGCGGAGCGCGGCAAAGATTTCGAGTTCGCAATGGCCGAGACTTTCCATAAGGTCGAGAACTAGCACCACCGATCCTTGGTAAGGGCGGGGCATGCTCCGCCCTTTCGGAATCCGGCAGGAGAATGTATGAGCACCGTCGAGCATCGCTACCTGACGATCAATAACATTCGTATGCACTGTGCTGTGGCCGGTGACGGCCAACTGGTGCTGTTGTTGCACGGCTTCCCCGAGTTCTGGTATTCGTGGCGACACCAGATCGCCGCACTTGCGCCACATGTGTTTGTGGCTGCGCCCGATCAACGCGGCTACAACGAAACCGATCGGCCCGGTTGGGGCTATTCGATCGATGTGCTGGTGGCCGATGTGCTTGAATTGATCGCCGCGCTCGGCTACGAGCGGGCAACCCTTGTCGGGCATGATTGGGGCGGCGCGGTTGCCTGGGCCACGGCGATCACTGCGCCGCACCGGATCGAGCGGCTGGCGATCCTGAATACGCCGCACCCGGCGGTATTTATGAAGCACCTGCGCAACAACCCGCGCCAGATGCGCCGTAGTTCGTATATGGGCTTTTTTGTGTTGCCGTTCTTGCCGGAACTCGCTTTGCGCGCCAACGACTATGCCCTGATCGAGCGGGTGTTGCAGCCGGCCGATCCGCATAATCCGAACTTCGATCGTGGCGCGATCGCGCATTTCAAGGATGCGATCAGCAAGCCCGGCGCACTCACCGCGACTTTGAACTGGTATCGCGCCGCAGCCCGCCAGGGTGGCGGTGGTTTATTTAGCGGCACCGGCATGCGGGTGAAGATGCCGACCTTGCTGATCTGGGGTGAGAAAGATCCCTTCCTGGGGGTGGAAATGGCCGCCGACGCCGGTGCCTACTGCGACAATCTGACGATCGAGCGCATTCCCGGCGTCGGCCATTGGGTACAGCAAGAAGCGCCCGATCGGGTGAGTCGGTTGTTACGGCAATTCATCCAGACGCCGGTGTCAACAATTCGACCCTAGCCTCCTCAATGCCAATTGCCGCATTGTTATGCGGCGATCAAATTGTATAGCACGCGCTCGCGCTTGGCGAGGCGCGGCACAATCTCGCCCTCGATAATCTGCTTGAAGTGGGGCGTCTCGCGATGGACGGCAAGTGCGGCTTCATCGACATAATGTTCGTACAACAGAAAATGCTCGGGGTTCTCACGCCCGCGACAAACATCGAAGCGCGTACAACCCGGCTCCTCGGCAAGGATGATCGGCGCAACCCGCGCTAATGCCTCGGCCACCGCATCACCCTCGCCGGGCTTACACTCGTACCAGGCCACCAGAACCAGCATCGGTTACCTCCAGCAGTGTAGGATACAAGATACAGGATACAAGCGGATCGGGTTGTGGAAAAGTCTGTTTTTCGGCTGATTTTGGCGACGAAGCCGCCGAAACCAACCGAATGGGTAGCGTTTTTCGCGTCACCGCGTAAATCCTGTTACGGTATCACCCGCTCATACTCCCACACCCACAATCCGTTCCTGTCCGTTTACCCGCGGCCGCGCGACCGGCGCATAGATCGCGATTGCCTGGGTTTTGCCTTTTACTTGCACTGCGCCAAGGGCTTCAAGCGGGACGGTGTTGGGCGGCAACAATTTCATGGTCTGTTCGCTAAACAGGATCGCACGACCATATTCTTTGGTCAGGGCTTGCAGACGGGCGGCGAGATTGACCGGATCGCCGATCACCGTGTACTCCATGCGTTCGTTGCCGCCGATATTGCCCGCCACCACTTCGCCTGAGGCGATCCCGATGCCGATCGCCAATTCCGGCAGACCGAGCGCCCGTTGTTCGGCGTTGAATTCATGCAAGGCCCGGCGCATGCCGGCTGCCGCCCGTAAGGCGCGCATGGCGTGATCCTGATGCTGGATCGGTGCGCCGAAGATCGCCAGCAATGAGTCGCCGCCGAATTTATTCACCAATCCGCCGGCCGCACTGATCGCCGCTACCATGCGGGTGAAGTAACGATTGAGGATATCCACAACTTGCGGCGCAGGCAATTGCTCGCTCAACGTCGTAAAATCACGAATGTCGGCGAAGAGCATGGTGGCTGGGGTTTGTTCGCCGCCGAGGGCCGCGCCGCGCGCCAGAACCTGATCGGCGACTTCGCGACTGACGTAGCGCCCGAACAGATCGCGCATGCGTTGGCCTTGTTCGACCTGGGCAACCATGCGGTTGAAGTCGGCCGAAAGCGCGCTGAGTTCGTCGCTGCCCATCATCGGCACGCGCGTGCGCAGATCGCCTGCCGCCACCCGATCCATCGCGTCGGTAAGCCGGCGCAGCGGCGCCAGGATGCTCTGCACGCTCAATACTCCCAGCACAAGGTTGCTGACGATCGCCACCGCTACCAGAAACAGGAAGGTGCGCTGGAGTTGCGACAACAGGTTCAGCACTTCGTCGGGCGAGTTGGCGATGCCGATGGCGTTGTTACGGGCCACGGCGCCAAGTACCAACAGCGGCACTAATCCGGTAAGCAACAATATCAGGCTCAGGCGGACGCCGACGGTCAAGCGCCAGGGGCCGATTTTCGGCAGTACGTCGCTGAGAAAGCGCGGCAGGTGCGGGCGCCAGAATTGTTCGCTGGTAAGAAACACCAGCATCGCAATGGTACTGCCGCCGATCACGGCGACACCGAGGAAGGTACGCACAAAGGTGGTGATGTCGCTGGAGAAGAACATTAGCCCGCCCTGGGCAAAAAACAAACCGGCCAGCACCACGGTCAGCAGGCTGATCACGGCCAGAACCTGTGGATAGCTTGCGGCCCGGCGCTGAATCTCGGGCGGCGCTTCGGCCGATGGTTGCTCACGCTCCCAACGTCGTAGCGGTTGCGCATACCAGATCATCCCGGCCAGATTGATTACACTGAGGATGCTCATCGTGACGCCGAAGACGGTCCAATCAAGTTGATTGCCGCGCCAGAACGACTTATTGGCTTCAAGTGTCTGGATATCGATATAGGCAAAATAAAACAAAACCACCAGGATGCCGACGCTCATGCTCATGAGCGAACCGAGGTAGATGGTGCGATATGGCTGCATGCTGCCTCCTTTTTCGGCGCTCCGGCGCCGGAATGGGTGAGAAAATCAGGTTTGTGGTGGTGTCGGTTGCACGTATCTTGCCGCTATTGTCTTTGTTCGATGCGTAATGTTACACCGCAGGGCGGGGAGTTTTATGATGGAAACAGATCAGCAGGATGATGACGCCTTCGAGCGCGCCCGGTTGGAGCGTGAGAGCGAGGTGACTTTTTTTATCGCGAGCGGGCCGGGCGGCCAGCATCGCAATCGAAATGCAACCGGGGTACGCCTGGTTCACCGGCCAAGCGGGATCACGGTGACGGCGACCGAGCGCCGGTCGCAGGCGGCTAATCTCGATATGGCGTTTGTGCGCTTGGAGCGGCGCTTACGGGCGGCGCAAACCGTGGCTGCGCCACGTATCGCCACCAAACCGGGCCGAGCGGCACGCGAGACGCAGCGGGCGCAGAAACGCCGCCGCGGCACGATCAAGCAGCTTCGCCGGCGGGTTACACGCGACGATACGTGATAGCGGACGTAATCGAGCAGTTCGCCGGCGTTGGAGTTCGCCCCATGGGGGATGCTCGCCTCGGGCGCGAGCCGTTCGAGTTGGCGCAGCGGTTGTGCGGCGGCGAGCGCTTCAGCGTGCCTGCCGGCCGATTCCCAATCGCCGCGATCGGCGGCCTGTGCTGCGGCGAAAATCGCATCGGGTTGCCGAGTCCTGGCAGATGCAGTACCTCATTTTGATAACAATGCGGAATCAATCAGGTCGGCTGCGGCAGACCGGCCCGGTCGATCAGATACACCGCAATGCCGTGGCGACGGGCGCGGCCGATCGCGTCTTCGCCGGCATCGATCAGCACCAGGGTGGGCTTAATCCCGAAGCGGCGCAACGGCAGGAGCCGGGCCAGCAGTGGCATATCAAGATCACTTGTGATCAACACGACGGTTGTTCCCCAGCCCAGATGCGCCACATGCCGTTCAAGTTCGGCGGCGATATCGCCTGCCGCAGCGGACTCCAGCCGCCCCAACAGGCTCAACAAGGCGATCAGATGGCTCCGGCCGTTGCCGGGCATGATCGCGTTGCCGACAGCATCGCTGAGCGGATCGATCCCGCTCACGCACAAACCCACCGCCTGGCGGCGAGCCACCAAATCGGCGGCGATCGAGGCGGCGGTGACGATCGCCCGTTCCTGATTGTCGAATACAAATCGACCGGGGTATTCATTGCGGCTGAATGCCAGTGCGATCAAAGTGGTACGGGCGATCGCCGGTTCGTAGCGGCGCACCCGTAACGAACCGGCGTGGGCGCTGCTCTTCCAATCGATCTGTGAAAGACCGTCGCCGGGCATGTAGGTGCGGGTGCCGATCGGGCGAGCCGGATCGATGAACAGGCTGTAGGGATCGGCCTCGATCCCAAAGGGCAGGCCGGCCGGCAAGCCCAGTGTCGGCAGCGGCAGGATCTGCGGATAGATCGTCAATGGCTGACTTTCAGCGCCGCCAAGGGTAAGATCACGCATCCCGAATACATCGCCGCTGCGTAGATTCAGTGGCCCGAGCCGATACAATCCACGACGGCGACTCTGCACTAGGTAGCGAATCACCAGTTCCTGGCGCGGCGCAAGGGCAACGACGCGCCGGATCGCGGGCGGGGTACGCAGGGCGGGCGGAATGCTCTCGTGCAACGCCAGCCAGGGGATGGGTAACGCGCCGTTGTTCCGTACCACAAGCGTTACCTCAACCGCTTCGTTGGGAAAGGCGGCCGGCGGCACTGCTCGTGTGAGGCTGAGTTGGCGTGAGACGCGACTCAGCCAGAACCAGGCCGCCAGTTGCAAGCCGACCACCAGGTAGAGCAAGTAGAAGAATAGTTCGCTGCGCAGCAGCGCCGCCAACACCAGCAGCACCACGGCCAAAATCCGCAGATCGGCCATTACTCAATCCATTGTGGGCACATCGGGCGCGAAGCGGTGGCCGGGTGGTGGAGAGGTACAAAATCTTGCGTCTCTCGACCGCCCGACGTTACATCCGGAATACCCCAAACGTAGTCGGTTCCAGCGGCGCATTCGCGGCGGCGGCCAGGCCCAGCGCAAGCGCCCGGCGGGTGTCGAGTGGGTCGAGCAGGCCGTCATCCCAGAGCCGGGCCGTCGAGTGGTAGGGATGGCCCTCGGCCTCGTACTTGCTCAGGATCGGCGCCATGAACTGTTGCTGCTCGTCGGGCGTCATATCTTTGCCGCGTGCCAACAGGTTATCACGGCGCACGGTCAGCAGCACATTGGCCGCCTGCTGGCCGCCCATCACGCTGATGCGGGCATTCGGCCACATCCAGAGCTGACGCGGCTGGTAGGCCCGTCCGCACATGCCATAATTCCCGGCCCCGAACGAACCGCCGACGATCACGGTGAATTTGGGCACATTCGCACAACTTACGGCGGTTACCAGTTTGGCGCCGTCCTTGGCGATTCCGCCGTTCTCATACTGCTTGCCGACCATAAAGCCGGTGATATTCTGCAAGAACAGCAGCGGAATCCCACGGGCGCAACACAACTCGATAAAATGCGCGCCCTTGAGCGCACTCTCGCTGAACAGAATGCCATTGTTGGCCAGAATTCCGACCGGCATGCCGTGGATATGGGCGAAACCGCAGATCAGTGTTGTGCCGTAGCGCGTCTTGAATTCGTGCAGCCGGCTGCCGTCCACAATCCGCGCGATCAGTTCGCGCACATCAAAGCCCTTACGTGTATCGGCGGGCAGAATTCCATAGATCTCCTCGGGATCGTAGTGCGGCGGCGCGGGATCGCGCAGCTCCCAGGGAGCGGGCCGGCGCGGGCCGAGATTGGCGACAATATCGCGCACAATTGCCAGGGCTTCGCGATCATTTTCGGCAAAGTGATCGGCCACGCCGGAAAGGCGCGTATGCACATCGGCGCCGCCCAGATCCTCGGCGCTCACCTCTTCGCCGGTGGCGGCCTTGACTAAGGGCGGGCCACCGAGAAAGATCGTGCCATTGCCCTTCACAATCACCACTTCGTCCGACATCGCCGGTACATAGGCGCCGCCTGCCGTACACGAGCCCATCACGGCGGCGATCTGCGGAATCCCGAGCGCCGACATGCGGGCCTGGTTGTAGAAAATTCGCCCGAAGTGATCGCGGTCGGGGAAAACTTCGCTCTGCAACGGCAAGAACGCGCCGCCGCTATCAACCAGATAAATACAAGGCAGCCGGTTCTCCTGGGCGATCTCCTGGGCGCGCAGATGCTTCTTCACCGTGAGCGGATAGTAGGTGCCGCCCTTGACGGTCGCATCATTCGCGATGATCACCACCTCGCGGCCACTCACCCGCCCGATCCCGGTCAGCATCCCGGCGGCGGGCACTTCATCATCGTAGACCTCGTGGGCCGCCAGGGTGCTGAACTCCAGAAAGGCGGTGCCGTCGTCGAGCAGGGTGTCGATGCGGTCGCGGACGAGCAGTTTGCCGCGTTCGGTATGTTTGCGCCGGGCGTCGTCGCTGCCGCCGCGCGACGTATGGGCGATTAGTTCACGCAACTCGGCGGCGAGCCCGCGATGATAGGCCGCATTGGTCTGGAACTCCTCGCTGCGCGGGTTAACGTGGGAGTGAATCAGGGACATCGGTGTACCTTAACTATTTAAATGTGGGGTTTGCAGCAAAGCTGCAAACCTTAACCCCACCATCTACTGCCCCACCGGGAGATCGACAAAGAAATCGCCGACGCTGCAACTGAAGCCGGGGAGAATCGGGGATTCGAGTTGATCGGCGGCGCTGAGTGGCGGCCCGGCTAAATACGCATCGCCTTGCAATCGATAGACTTCCATGCGGCGGGCTTCGCGATCAACCAGCCAGTACTCGCGGATTCCCCAATAAGCGTAGCGTGCGCGCTTGAGTTGACGATCGCGCTTGATATTCTTGGCTCCCGGCGACAACACCTCAACCGCCAGATCGGGCGGGCCGTAGAACTTGCCGTCGGCTCGCAGGTGCGCCGCCAGTCGCTCAGACCCGTACCAGACGACATCCGGTGCGAAGGCTTCGTCGGGGGCGAGGATGATCCCCGGCGCACTTACGGCTAGACCGCCCAGCTTGTTGCGGCGATTCCAGATTCGCAGGGCTTCACACACGGCATCGGAAACGATCTGATGATGCAGGTGGGGTTGAGTCGTCACGTGCAGTGCGCCTTCTATCAACTCATAGCGATTACCGTCGCCCTCCGGCAAACCCTCCAGGTCATCAACCGTTAGCCGGCTGGAGATCAATTTCATACTGCCTCCCGCATCATTGTGTACTCTTCCCGCGTGATCCCAGCCCCGCAGAGGATGATCACAACATGACCATCGGGCATGAAGCGTTCGCGCAGCTTCCTGACCGCACTCAGGCAGATCGCCGCCGCCGGCTCTACCAGCACATGGGCCTGATCGAGCAGCCAATCCAGCTCCTTGAATGCATTGGCGTCGGAAAAGGTGAGCAGATCGCTGAGATGTTCCTGGGCCAGTTGCAAGGTTAACTCGCTGACTGCCGGCGGCGCCAGGGTGGTAATCCGCGAAGTCGGCACGATCGGCGGCAGCACCTTGCCGGCGGCGAGCGCCTGCTGCATCACATTGGCGCCTTCCGGTTCAACCCCCCAGATTCGCGCATTCGGGCGCAGGGTATGCACCGCCACCGCAACCCCGCCGATCATCCCGCCGCCGCCGATACTCGCTACCACGTCGCTCAGATCGGGCGCGTCGGCCAGCAGTTCCAGGCCAAGGGTGCCCTGGCCGGCAACCACCACCGGGTCGGCGTAAGGATGGACAAAGCTCATCCCCGCCGACTGCAACTCCTGAGCGTGCGTGAAGGCCGCCGCCGCCGATGGAAAGAGCTGCACCTCGGCGCCGGCTCACGGGCAAACGTGATCGCCGAGGGTGCGGCGCTCTGCGGCATCAACACCAGGGCGCGCAATCCCAGCCGGCCGGCGGCATACGCTACGGCCTTACCGTGATTGCCGCCGCTCACCGCCACCAGGCCACGTTTGCGTTGCGCGTTGCTCAGGCTCAAAATCGCGTTGAATGCGCCGCGGGCCTTGAATGACGCCGTATGCTGGAACAATTCATACTTGAGCGACACACGCAGGCCCAACAACTCACTCAACATCGCGCTCGGCAGCAACGGCGTGCGCAGCACATACGGCGCGATCCGTTCGGCGGCGGCAAGAATATCGGCGTAGGTCAGTGTGCTCACAGTAACCCCTTTAACTCCTCGGCGGCCTTGCGGGTCATCCCCGGCACCGCCGCGATCTCGTCGATCGTGGCCTGCTTGATCGCGGCCAGCGATCCAAAAGCCTTCAGCAGCGCTTTTTTACGTTTCGGGCCGATCCCCGGCACATCTTCCAGCGGCGACTTAAAGGCGGCCTTGCTGCGCAGTTTACGATGATAATTGATCGCAAAGCGGTGGGCCTCTTCGTCGATCCGTTGCACCAGGCCCAGCCCCTTGCTGTCGCGCGGCAGCACCAACAGATCGCCGCGATCCGGCCGCACCAGATCGAAGCGATTGCGATCGACGCCTTTGGCCACACCGACGATCGGCAGGTGCTCGAAGCCGAGATCACGGGCGGCGGCGAGCGCCGCATTCAACTGGCCGCGCCCGCCGTCGATCAGGATTAGATCCGGCAACTCGGCCCAGGGATCGGGCTTCGCAGCCACGGCGCCGGCCGGCAGATCGAGCGGCGGCGCGTCTTCGTTGTCGTTCGTGTCGCCGGCGTCGCCGGAATCATCGCCGTTGAGCGCGTCGGCGGCCCGCTTCAAGCGGCGCACGATCACCTCGTGGATCGAGGCCACGTCGTTTGCGCCCTCGACAGTACGGATCTTGAAGCGGCGATACTTGGCCGGCTTCGGCTCGCCCAACTCAAACACCACCATACTCGCCACCGACTGCTTGCCCTGCGTATTCGAGATGTCGTAGGCCTCGATGCGCTGCGGCAATCCCGGCAGATCGAGCAGATCGCGCAGTTCGCTCAACCCCGCTACGGCGCGTTGTTCGGAGTTGAGCCATTGTTCGCGCAGTTCACTCAGCTTTTGTTGGGCATTCTGGGCCGCAAGATCGACCAGTTGGCGCTTGTCGCCCCGGCGCGGCACCGCCAGTTCAACCCGATGGCCGGATTTTTGGGCCAGCCAGGCCGAGATGATCAGCGGTTCTTCCACATGCTCGGCCAGCAGCAGATTCGGCGGAATATTCGGCGCGTTGTCGTAAAACTGGGTGATAAACGAGCCGAGCAAGGCGCTGTCGCTCTCATCTTCGGCGCCCTGAAGCGTAAAACTCTCGGTGTTGATCAGTTTACCGCCGCGAATAAACAGCACCTGCATCACCGCCGAACCATCTTCGCGGGCGAAGGCGATCACATCCTGGTCGGTATCGACGGTGCGCAACACCTGCTGGCGCTCCGAGATCTTCTCGATCGCCGTGATCCGATCGCGCAGATAGGCCGCCCGCTCGAAGTTCAACTCCTCGGCGGCTATGTTCATCTGGCGGCGAATATCGCGCAGGATCTGCTCGGTCTTGCCTTCCAGAAAGGCGCAAACCGCATCGATCGCCGCGCGATACTCCTCGCGGCTGACAAGCTCGGGCACACACGGCCCAAGGCAGCGCCGCATCTGGTAGTAGGTGCAGGGCCGGCCCTTGCGCTGATGTTCGCGGAACCAGGCATCCTTGCAGTGGAAGGTCGGGCGGAATGCGAACAGCTTATTGAGCGTATCGAGCGCCTTATAAACCGAGCCGGGGCTGGCGTAGGGGCCGAAATAGCGCGCGCCGTCTTGCACTACGTTGCGGGTGTACATCACCCGCGGCCACTCATCCTGGATCGTGATTTTGATATACGGATACGATTTATCGTCTTTAAGCAGAATATTGTAGCGCGGGCGATGCTGCTTGATCAGATTCATCTCCAGCAGCAACGCCTCAAGCTCACTCTGCGTGACGATAATCTCAAAATCGGCGATATTGCGCACCAGCCGGCGGGTTTTATCGCTCAGGCCACGGGGTGCGCCGAAATAGGAGCGCATGCGATCACGCAGTTTCTTGCTTTTGCCGACATACAGCAGCCGGCCCTGGGCGTCTTTCCAGAGATACACCCCCGGCGATTCCGGCACCCGGCGCAGGCGCTCGGCAAAGGCTGCGTGATCGACAATGGCGGTATGAGTTAGTTCCATAAGTAAGAAAGTGGTTATGCGGTTTGTCGGCGCAACCGGCAAACCGTATCACCGAAGATGTTTTTAGGTAACGGCATCATTATTATAGCACTTCTGTGCCGATCGCTTCGGGATGCAGTTCAGCAGAATGTCATCTCTTTGTTATGCAAGTTCGGTATACTGGATCGTAGCGATGATGCGCGGCCCGGCGAGGAGACTTGCCGACCGCGCATTTCCTACGTACCACCAAGGAGCAATACTGTCATGGCCGCCATCTCTTCTGAATTGCGAACTCGCTCGGATGCCCCGCGCTTCGATCCGACACCGGGCCGGGTACGCTATTCGCCGCGCTGGCTGGGCGCGAGCGCGAGCCTCGGAATGCTGAGTCTGCTGACGATGGCGCGCGGCGGGTTGCCTGCCGCCGCCGCGCTCGGCCTGGCCGGAGTTGCCGGCGCCGTGTATGCAACCACGATCGAGCCGCGCAACCCCGAGCTTACCCGGCTGACATTGGAGTTCGCGAATTTGCCGCCGGCCCTCGACGGGATCCGGATCGGGCAACTGAGTGATATGCATCTTGGCAATCCCTTCTCAGCCCGCAATAGCCGTTGGGCGGTTGAGCGGATGCATGAAGAGCGCCCCGATATGATCGCACTTACCGGCGATTTCGTCAGCTACGACCACGCAATCGCCGAACTGCCCGCCATCCTGGCGCCGCTCAATGCGCCGTTGGGCATGTTCGCCGTGCCCGGCAACCACGATTATTGGGAAGGGTTGAATCATATCCGGCGCCTCCTGGAGCCGTTGGGTGTCGAGTTTCTGATCAATCACGGTAAGGTAATTCCGGTCGGCGACGACGCACTGTATGTGGCCGGCGTCGATGATCTGTGGGATGGACATCCCGATCTGGATGCGGCGCTCGCCGAACGTCCGGCCGGCATGTGGTCGCTGCTGCTGGCCCATGCGCCCGACATCGCCGATGCTGCCGCAGCGCAGGGCGTTGAGTTGCAACTCTCCGGCCATACCCACGGCGGCCACCTTTGCCTGCCGTATCTCGGCTCATTCTGCCTGCCGCGCCACGGTTGGATCTACTCGAACGGCCACGCCCAGGCCGGCACTATGCAGGTGTATGTTAGCCGGGGCTTGGGCGGATTGCCGCTGCGACTCGGCTGCCGGCCCGAGGCGATCATCTTTACCTTACGTCGAGCGCGCTATAGCCGTGAGCACAACGGGTGAGCCTGATCGCGGAGCGCATACCGGACTGGCGAGCCGCGCGACAGCGCGATGGCGCGTTGCGCCGACGCGAAGAGCGGTATCAGGAATCACGCATCAGGCATTGTGCTCTAGCATACAAACGGGGCTGATTGAAACAGCCGTGAGTGCGGAACGGTCGGCATTGCCGGCCGTTCCGTTCGCTATTTTAGGGGCCATCTGCCTGCCCGCAACTGTGCGAGCCGGACGGCACGCCGTACCTGATCGGCAACGATTGTCACGATTTCAATCCGGCCGAAGGTGCTGATCCGGGCATGCAGATCACACTTCCGCCCACAGGCCGGATCGTGGTGAATTTTCAGTGGTCGGAGCCGTGGTTCGGGGTTTCCAGCGACTTCGATAGCTCTGTGGTTGACGCGCAACAGACGATTCTGGCCCGCGCCGAGGCGCCATTGTGCTTTGCGCCGTTCGAGGCCCTGAGTAGGGTGGCCGCAACGAATGTGCCGCACTTGACTCCTGCCGGGCGACCTGCTATATTAGAGACCGGATGGTCTTTTTTTGAAGGAGCGAGCCGATGCGCAAAGGCCAGGCGACACGCGAGCGGATCACGGCCCGCGCCGCAGAATTATTTAATACGCGCGGCTACGGCAGCACCGTGATCGCGGATGTGATGGCCGCCGTCGAGCTTGAAAAGGGCGGCATTTACCGGCACTTCGCCAGCAAGGATGATCTGGCCCTGGCCGCATTCGACTACGGCGCCGGGATCGTGCGTCAACGGGTTTCCGTGGCCGTCGCCGGGGCTGCCGCCAGCAGCGATCAACTCCTGGCTGTTGTCGAGGTCTTTCGCAGTTACAGCGCAAATCCACCATTGCCCGGCGGTTGTCCGATCCTCAATACGGCCGTCGAAAGCGATGATTTTCATCCCCGGCTACGCGAGCGCACCCAGGCGGTGATGGTCGAGTTGCAGACGTTGTTGGAAACCATTATTCGCCAGGGGATCGAGCGTGGCGAGCTGCGCCCTGCTACCGATGCCGCCCGCCTCGCAACGGTGATCATCGCGACCCTGGAGGGCGCAGTGATGATGAGCCGCCTGCTCGATGATCCCAATCCGCTGCATTGGGCCGCCGATCATCTGCATACGCATATTCATACCCAGGTGAAGTTGAACTGACGCTTGTGGGGAACCGGTCTGCGGCCGTAGACCGGTTCTCGATTATCAAAAAAGCGACCATTTGGTCTCTTATGGCTTAGATACAAGGAGTTGCCAATGGCTCAGGAACTCAAATCCCACCCGACCGTCATCCGCTTGAGCACGCAGTTGAACCCAGCGCCGGTTGCACCATCGAATGGCGGCGCGATCGATGCTGCGTGGCTCCGCCAGTTGTGTCTGGAATCGGGCGCCGATGATGTCGGGTTTGTGGCGATCGACCGCCATGAACTGGACGATCAGCGCGACGATATCCTGGCCGTATTTCCTCGGGCGCAAGCGCTGATCAGCTTTGTCGTCCGCATGAATCGCGAGCCGATCCGCAGCCCGGCCCGTTCGATCGCCAATGGTGAGTTCCATCATAGCACCGACCGCACCGACGAAGTCGGCCATGCGATTGTGGCGCAGCTTGAGCGTCATGGCGTGGCCGCAATCAACCCGACCACCGGCTTCCCGATGGAGATGAGCCGCTGGCCGAGTAAAACATGGGTCATCTCGCACAAGCCGGTGGCCGTCGCCGCAGGCCTGGGGCAGATGGGCATCCACCGCAACGTCATCCACCCGATCTTCGGGAACTTTATCCTGCTCGGCACAATCGCCGTCGCCGCGCCGATCGATGCATCCAGCCAACCGATCGACTACAATCCCTGCCTCGAATGCAAGCTCTGCGTCGCTGCATGTCCGGTCGGCGCCATTAGCCCCGACGGCGCATTCAGTTTCAGCGCCTGTTACACCCACAACTACCGCGAATTTATGGGCGGCTTCACCGATTGGATCGAGAATGTCGCCGACAGCCGCGATGCCGCCGATTATCGCAGTCGCGTGCGCGACGACGAAACCGTGTCGTTCTGGCAGAGCCTTTCCTTCGGCTCGAACTACAAAGCCGCCTACTGTATGGCGGTTTGTCCGGCAGGCGAAGATGTGATCACGCCGTTTCTGGCCGATCGCAAACGCTTTCTCGGCGAGGTTGTCAAGCCGCTGCAACAACGCCCCGAAACCGTCTACGTGACCCCCGATTCCGACGCCGAGCGCTATGTGCAGAAGCGCTTCCCGCACAAAACCGTGCGCCGGGTCGGCAATGGCCTGCGTGCGACCTCGATCGCCGGGTTTCTAAGTGGTTTGCACCTGATTTTCAAGCGCCATCGCGCCGCCGGCCTGAATCTGACCTACCACTTCAGTTTCAGCGGCGCCGAGACGGCCGAGGCGACGGTGATGATTCGCGAGGGCAATGTGCAGGTGGAGCGTGGATTGGTCGGCACGGCGGATCTCCATATCACCGCCGACAGCACCACCTGGGTGAAATTTCTCCGCAAGGAGCAGAATATGCTCTGGGCGGTATTGCGCGGCAAGTTGCGCTGGAAAGGTTCGCCGCGCCTGCTCAAAACCTTTGGCGATTGCTTTGGGAGTTAGAGGAGCGTGGGCGCATACAGTGCGCCCACGCTCTATCCGCCGCTAACGACTGCGCAAGCTGTTGCGTTCGTCGGCGCCGACGAAGCGGGTCATATCGTCGAAAAAGGTCAGTTGCGGCGCGGGCAGATTCAGGGTTCGCGCCGCAGGTGCGAGGTTCTGCTGCCAATCGACGATTAGTTGCTCAAGATCGGCCTGCTCGTCCGGCGTCAACTCAATCAGCCGGTAGCCGAGCGACATGTGGAATTGATAGCTGTGGAAGTCGGGGAAGCGCACCTGAGTCGCATCGGATACTGCCTCGCGATAGGCCCGCAGTGCTGCGGCAACCGCCTCGTCGGCCGGAGCGAGGTTGATCGTAAGGTTGAAACGGCACACAACCTCCCCGTAGCGCATCCTCAGGGCCGACGGGGCCGGCACTGGCGGCACTCGCTCCAGAAAGTACGCATCGGTGAGCGGTAGCGGGGCATCAAGCGGCAACGCTGCCGACCATTTCCCTGCTCACGTACCTGATCGCACAGCAACTCAATCACGGTCATGTGGAAACTCGGCGGCGGCAGCAGCGCGAATCTATGCCCATAGCTCGTTGTCCGCAAGCGATCCTGCAACCCAACCGCCGCCTGATACAGCGGCTCGCTCGCTGCTGCAAAGCAGATCACGGTGTTACCGGGAAACAGGCGCGCACTGCCGTCGGGGTGAAACTTCCGGCCGACTTCGCGGGTATACCCAATCGATTGATCCACAGAACCTCTCCTTGAATGCAACATGCGAAATTTGGCTAACGCACCTACAACGTCACAAAAACGCCGCAATCGTCAACCCTGACTGATTGCGGCGCTGAATATGTAACTGGTTAGCCCGTAGCCTAGACACCTTTGTGTGCTTCGTGGTCTTCGTGGTTCACCTGCCGGCTGTAGCATGGAACCTACCCGCTACTCCTCCTCGCCGGCAGCTCGGCGGCGGGCGCGTTCTTTGGCGGCGCGCAAACGGGCCAATGGATCGTCGCTTGCGGCCGGCGGCGGCAGCAGGTGGAGTTTTCGGTGCAACCGGCGGCTTTGGCGGCAGATGGGGCGTGTCTTTCTCGCCAGTTCGCGTCGCCGGCGGCGGCGGCGGCGGCGCCTGGTTGGTGGATGACGCCTGTTCGCCGCTGAATTGCGCCGTCGCCCGGCGCTTAGCGCCGCGCAAACGCTCCAGGTTCGGATCGACCTCAACCGGTGCTGCTTGCGTGCGAGCACTGCGGCGGGCCATCCAACCGCGGGCAGTACCAAAATCGCTGCGCCGCAACATCAGCCGACGCAAGGCAATATCGAACGGCAACAAGATCAACGCCAGCAACAGCAGCGGCAGACCGATCTCCTGCGCCCGCGAAACGCGCATATCCGTGGCGGCGAACGCTTCTTCGGGCGACGCAATCGCCGCACCGCCGCTGAGCGCCGCCAATTCGGCCAACAGGCCCGGATTAGCCTGCGCACTGCGATACTCCGACGAATACGGCACCACCAGCCCGGCGGTCTCTTGCACCAGCACACGATCCTCGGCGTTGCCGCTGATCTGCACCAGGTACGTACCGGGCGCCGGGCTTTCGAGGCGCCCGAGGTAACTTCCCGGCCCAACCTGGCTCAGGGTAACTTCCTGGCGCGTGCCGTCACCGCCGATCACGGTCGCATTTACCACCATGTCGGGGTTGTTCTCGCCCGTCTCCAGGCGCACCGTCGTCTCGCCGCCGGAGACCGACACTTCGGCGCTGATATCTTGCCCGCCGCGCACCGGCAGCACATAGCCAACCATCTGGGCGGCGAAGCGCGGGAATTCATCCCAGCGCAGCCAATCCGAGGCCCAACGGCCCTGCGTATCGCTCATCCAGGCTGCGCTGCGCCCCAGGCCATACTGCCAGGTTGCCAGCAGCGGTTGCTCATCGTCGGTGGCCAGCACCAGCCGTGAACGTTCTTTGAGCGTGCTGCCGTTAAAGCCATACAATTGCGGGAAGCCGTTGAAGCCGTTCAAAATCGGACTATCACTGGTGATCAGCGGGAAGAACGGGCGCTCGATGATGTAATTGCCAACCGTGGTGATCGTCTCCTGCACAAAGATCTCCGGCACCTCGGCCATATCCTGGGCCGGATAATAGCGCCCTCCACCGGCATTGGCCAATCGCTCCAGATAATCGGCCGAGCCACCGCCGGCCGCCACCACCGTCAACGTAATCCCCTGGTCGCGCAAGCGTTCGGCCACATCAGCCTGATCGCCGCCGGAGCCCCAGCCGTCGGTGAGCAAAAATCACATGCTTGATCCGCGCATCAACGCCGGAAAGCATCGCTTCGGCTTCCAACAAACCGGCGCGGACATTGGTGCTGCCGCGCGGCTCAACCGGCGCCATCGCATCGATCACACTATCGACCGTTGCGCCCTGGGTTACCTCGATTGTCCGGATCGCCCGGCTATCGAACGAGACCACGCCGACACTGTCGGTGGGGCCAAGCAGGCTACTGGCCTGGGCAACCGCCTCTTTCGCGATATCGATCTTCCGGGTGCCGGCCGAAGTCATCTGGGCGCTGTTGCGGTCGGGGTTGGCGCAGTGACAGGCATCCATCGAACCGGATTTATCGATCACAAACACCAGCGCCAGGTCGGGGCGCTCCTCGCGATCACGCACATCCATATAGACCGGCAGCACCTCTTCGACCGGGGTGCGGCCATAACCGCCGACGCCGAAACTCTGGTCGCCGCCGATCATCAGCAGCCCTTTGCCGAGATCGCGGACATACCCGGGCAGCGCGGCCATCACACTCACCGGCAGATCGCGGGCCGGCGTATTCACCAGGATAATCGCCTCGTAGGCACTAAGACCGGCGAGATCTTGCGGCATGCCCTCGGGCGAGATCGGTTCAGCGATCATATTGGCGGCGCCGAGCGCGCCAACGATCGCCGCCGCCTGATCGCGCTCCGAGGCCACAACCAGGATGCGCGGCGGCCCCTGCACCTGAATCAGCGCCGCCGCCTCGTTATTCTGCGCCCGCCCATCGCGCTCCGGCTCAACCTGCACCCGATAGCGCTGGAAGCCGGTTCCGGCGATCTGGGCGCCGAACGCCACTTCGTTGGCGCCGGGTTGCAGATCGACCGTTCGCTCCTCAAGCACGCCGGCCTCACCGATCAGCCGTACCGTCGCCCGCTGCGCCACCGTACTCTCAATCGTAGCCTTCAGGGTCGCCGTCTGGCCCTCACGCACCCGCGAAGGCGCCTCCAGGCGAGCCACGAGCGCCTCGGCATCGCTGGAGGTCAGCACCAGATCGACCGTGGTGATCGGCACGCCGCGGGCGGCGGCAAGCTGCGCCGCTTCGAGCGCCTGGCCGTCGTTCTCACCACCGTCGGAGAGCAGCACCAGGCGCTTTTGCGAGTCGGAGGGAAAGAGGGCGAGGCCAAGCTGGATCGCATCTTCGATATTCGTGCGGGTTGCGATCGGCACCGAGGCGATCCGACCAAGGCGCTGCTCATCGCTGGGCGCGCGCTCGACCAACGCATTTCCGCCGAAAACCACAATCGCGGCTTGATTGCCCTCGGGCATGCTGTTCAGCGCCTCTTGGATGAATGTCTCAGCCTGAGCGCGTCCGGAGGGCGGCAATGAATCGCTGCCGTCGAGCAAAAAGACCGTGGTTAAGTCGCGTACCGGCAACACCAACTGGGCACCGGCAGCGGCGAAAATCAAGGCCAGGGCGAGTGCTGTCCGGATCCCAAGGCTACCCCAAAAGCGCCACGGCGTCAGCCGGCGGGGAGTCGCCAGCGCCAGGCCCCAGAAGAGGGCCAGGGCCAGCAGGAACAACAGCATTTCGGGATAGACAAAGGAGAGGCGTGGCATAGGCAATTCCGAGCGCGCGGACAGCGCGGGTTGCGGGGTGCAAGTAGCGGTATTGTACCGCATGCGAAATGCGAAATGCAAAGCCAAACGGCACACAACTTTTGCGAGGTGCTTTTCGGCTGGTTTTGGCGGCATTGAAGCCAACCCGATGATCTTGTCGAGAAGACGCGACTGGCGGCGCAAAAGTTCCCGTAACTGCTGCTACAATAGAAGCATCCGCGCACAAGCAGTGCATGTTCAAGCAACTTTTGTTTGCGCAATGGTACGCATTTGGCGCATTGCAACGCACTGAAGCAATGCGCAAGTTCGCATTTTGCACTCGTACCGGTCGGCCTACGTCCGTCGCGGGTTTGTAACGGCCTTGCGGCCGTCACCGGGCGATGTGCGCCGGAAACGTACGTACGCTTGAGCGTACTAGGGAGTTACGCAATGGAGCTACCACCCGAACTGCTGCACCAGGCCCATTATTGGATGCGTCTTGCCCGCGCACTCGACGATCGCGGCACTTTTCTCCACAAACAAAGCAAGATCGTCGGCGGGTATTTCTCGCAGATCGGCCACGAGGCAGTGAGCGTCGGTGCGGCATTGGCCCTTGGCCCGAACGATGTCGCAGCGCCGATGCACCGTGATCTGGGCGCGTATCTGGCGCGCGGCATTCACCCGCGCCGTATTCTGTCGCAATATCTGGGCCGGGTTGATGGCGTCAGTCGCGGGCGCGATGCGAACATGCATGGTATGGGCGACCTGAATTACGGCATCGTCGGCTTTATCAGCCACTTGCCGGCCTCGATCGGCGTGATGTGCGGTATGGCCCACGCGATTGCCCTGAAGGGTGAACCACGCGTTGCCCTGGCCTTCTTCGGCGACGGCAGTTCTTCGCAGGGGCTCAGCCACGAGGTGATGAACTGGGCTTCGGTGTTTCAGTTGCCGTTGGTGCTGATCTGCGAGAACAATCAGTACGCCTACTCAACCCCGCTCGATCGCCAGATGCATATTGAACATATTGCCGATCGCGCCGCCGGCTACGCTATGCCCGGCGTGATTGTCGAGGGCAACAATTTCTGTGCCGTGCATACTGCGACGGTCGAGGCGGTCGCGCGCGCGCGCTCCGGCGGTGGCCCGACCCTGATCGAATGCAAAACGATGCGCATGCGCGGCCACGCAATTCACGACAACATGGCCTATGTGCCGAAGGAGTTGCTGGGTGCGTGGGAGCGCCGCGATCCGATCAGGCACCTGGAGGATCATATGCGTGATCGCGGCCTGCTCGACGATTCGAAACTCGCCGAACTCCTGGCTCGGATCGAACAAGAACTGGACGAAGCGCAGGCCTTTGCCGAAAACTCGCCCTATCCGGAGGCCGGTACGGTGATCGAAGGAGTGTTTGCATGACCTGGGATCAAGGACTCCACGCCAGTATCACCAACCTCGGCGAGGCCGAAACGGCCACCCGTGAACTGACCTACCTGGAGGCGATCCGTGATGCGTTGGCCTATGAACTGGCCCGCGACAAGCGCGTGTTGCTGATGGGCGAGGATATCGGGGTCTATGGCGGGGCGTTTAAGGTGACGCAGGGCTTGATCGAGCAGTTCGGCGAGCAGCGCGTGATCGATACGCCCATGGCCGAACTGGCCATGCTGTATGCGGCCGTAGGCATGAGTTTCGAGGGCTTCCGGCCGGTGGTCGAGATGCAATTCGCCGATTTTATCTCGACCGGCTTTGATGCGCTGGTGCAGTTCGCGGCCACGAATCATTATCGCTGGGGTCAGCCGGTGCCGATCACGGTTCGTGCGCCCGGCGGCGGCGGATTACGGGCCGGGCCGTTCCACTCGCAGAGCAACGAAGCCTGGTTTGTGCATACGCCGGGATTAAAAGTTGTGGCGCCGGCCACACCCGCCGACGCCCGCGGCTTGCTGATCAGCGCTATTCGCGACCCCAATCCGGTGATCTACTACGAAACCAAGGCGCTCTATCGCTCATTAAAGGGGCCGGTGCCTGAGGGCGAGGCCGGGATTGTGCCGATCGGCCAGGCCCTTGTGCGGTGTAGCGGCGAGGAGATGACGATCCTTACGTATGCCGCAATGGTGCGCGAAGCGCTCCAGGCCGCCGAGCAACTTGCCGCCGCCGGCCACAGTGTCGAGGTGGTTGATCTGCGCACGCTCAAGCCGCTCGACGAGGCTACGGTGCTGGCGAGTGTGCGTCGCACCGGCAAAGTTCTGATCGTGCATGAGGCGGTTCGTACCTGCGGCATCGGTGGTGAGTTGGCCGCCCTGATTGCCGAACAGGCATTCGAGGATCTGGATGGGCCGATCACCCGCCTGACCGCTCCCGACGCGCCGGTGCCCTATAGCCCGACGCTGGAAGATGTGTACCGGCCGAATGCGGCGAAGATCTTCGCGGCGGCGCGGGAACTGCTGGCGTACTGAGGATACAGCTATAGCAAGATGCCTGATGCCTGTGCCTGATGCGTGAGGCCTGAGGCGTGAGGCGTGAGGCTACCGCGCGGCGCGCTGGTCGGATATGCGCGATTGGATCAGGCTCACGCGTTGTGCGCACCGTTATAGCTCTGTAACATGCCGGAAACCCCGCTTCGGCATAATACATAAGCCAATATCACCATTGAGACCGGCGCCAGATTGGCGGTGCCAAGCGGCATGATTCTGCGTGCGACCGGTAATGTCACGATGCGCGGAGTTATCGATGTTCTACCTAGTGCTCAGGACAGCGGCAACGGCGATCCGAGTGCGGGTGTTGCATCGACCGAGGCCGGCTTGCTGCAAGTACTACAGTTGTAACTCGCTCCGCCAACAAGCTTCCGGGAAGCTTGGCCGTAGGAAGCCACTGCGTTGGTGCGGGAATCTGGCGCTAAACAGGGAACCGGCAGCGTGTGAACAGCTTCCCGGAAGCTGGGCCACAGGCAGAATCGTAATTACAACTGTAGTACAAGGCGGTATCGGCTTGAACCGAATTCAGGCTAGTCAAATCTTCCTACCTGGCTTACACGGCGGCGGTGCGGGCAGTCGCCTAATAGGCGGTGGCGGTGGCGGCGGCGGCGGTAGCTTCACGAGCGCCGGACATGGTGGCGGTGCCGGTGGCGGCAACGGCGGTAACGGCGGCGGGCAAGCGACTTTCGGCGCATCGCTGACAAACGCAACTTTCGGTTCATCGGGTTACATCATTATTACGGTTGCGCCGCAGCCGGAAACTCTGGTTCGTTAAGCGTCGAAAGGAAGCCCCGTATGCGAACACTCATACGCCCGGCGGCCCTGACGGCGCTGATCCTCACCCTGCTGTTGGCCGGCGTCGTTTTTGCCTCCAGCGGCGGCGGTTACACGCTGAACTGGTGGGTGTGGACAGTGGCGGTGGGCACAGCAGCGCCGCCGGCTACGTCCTTAACGGCAGCAGCGGACAGCCCGACGTTGCAAGGCTCTCCGGCGGCGGTTACAACCTGCGCGGCGGTTTCTGGGCCGGCTTCTTCAGCCGGCCGAACGCCGAACCAACCACGGTTTATCTGCCGTTGATTGTGCAAGTGCCGGAAGATACGCTTGTAAATCCGACACGACGATGAGAATACTGTAGGGTCGGAGCACACTCCGGCCCTACGGTGTTCTATGCGCCTTTTCCGTGAGCGGCAAGAATACTTGCATCGCCACCGGCACATATTCGGCGCCGCCGATATCGCTGCGCGGGCCATAAGGTAGTTTGACGCCCAGATAATCCCTTCTCGCATTGGTGTCTCTGGTATGATTAAATACTCTCGATCAGCTATGCCGGAGGAGCCCTATGAACAAGCCACTTCACAGCTTGCAGGTGGTGGGGATTCGTTATCGCGGCAGTCGTGCGGCCCAGGGAGATGAACGGGCTCTGGATGCGTATACCGCCGCACAGGTGTATGCCGATGTCGGATGTCCGGTGATCTACCAGGAACCGCTGCTGTCGCCGGATCGTCGTACCAGCGATGAGCCGCGTAATCTGGGCTTGATCGGCGCCGAGATCGCGCAACAGGTGGCCGCAGGGCGCGCGGCCGGGCGCGCGGTACTGGTTTCCGGCGGCGATTGCAGCCACGCCGTCGGCGTGCTGGCCGGTTTGCAACAGGCCCATGGCCCGACCACCCGGATCGGCCTAGTCTGGTTCGATGCCCACGGCGATTTCAACACACCCAGCACGACGCTGTCGGGAATGCTGGGCGGGATGCCGGTGGCCGTTTGTGCCGGCCTGGCGCATCCGCGCTGGCGTGAATTGGCCGGCGTGCAGGCGCCGCTGCCGACCGACCGGATTCTGTTTGTCGATGTGCGCAACCTCGATCAGGCCGAAGAGCAGTTGATCCGCGCCACCGATGCGACGATCGCCGCTGCAGCGCCCGACCGGCCCGGCGTTGATCTCGCGACGGCAGTGGCCGATCTGGCCGATCGCTGCGATCTGCTTTATTTTCATATCGACTCCGACATCCTTGATCTGCGCTTTGTGCCCAACCACGGCACCGGCGAACCCGATGGCCCTAATCTGGCTGAAGTGACCGCAGCGATCGAGACGGTTTGCGCCAGCGGCAAGGTGGCCGCATTGGCGTTGGTGTCGGTGTATGGCGCCGGGCCGGGCGCAGAAACAAGTGTGGCATCGGGGATTGCATTGCTTCGGGCCGGTTTGCGCAGTTGGGCGCGCCATGGGATGGCATAAACAGCATCGGCATGCAGGTGCAACCATCGAGTACATGGCGCCCTGACAACCTGTGACGCGCCTCATTCCGCAACGCAGTATGGTATGATGATTGTGAAAAATCCGTTTATATAAGGAAGTTGCTGCGAATCGTTGCGGTAATGCCGCAACAATGGCAACGAGCCTTCGTGATGGAATTGCGTATGACTGACACGCTTGTCACAACGATCGCGCGTGCCGCTGTGCCGGCCTATCAGGCGGCCCATTCCGGCGCGGTGCTTTATGATTCGTCGGCGCAGGGCCGGATCTGGATGCGCGATCGCGATAGTGCCGCGTTGCTGCACCGGCTCTCGACCAATCAGATCGAAGGGTTGCCGGCCGCGCCGGTATCCGGACGGTTCTGACAACGCCGATCGGGCGGATTATCGACCTGCTGACGGTGCATGTGTTCGCCGAGGGCCTGTTGCTGGTAACCAGTCCTGGCCGTGCTAACGCGCTTTTCAGCCATCTGCGGAAGAATGTTTTCTTCAACGACAAAGTAAAGCTTGAGGATGCCTCGACGAGTTTGAGCCAGCGCGATCTGTATGGGCCGAAGGCTCCTGAGTTGCTGGCCGCGCTCGGTTTGCCCGGCGCCGATCTGCCGTTGCACGCTGTTGTAACCGCAAGCTGGCATGATCAGCCGCTGCATGTGGCGCGCATTATGCCGATCGCCGGCGCCGGTTTCAGCCTGTATGCCGCAGCGGAGACGCTGGATTCGTTGGAGGCGGCTTTGCACCAGGCCGGCGCCGGCGATCTTGATCCAGGCACCTGGAATGTGCTGCGGGTCGAGCAGGGCTACGGCGCGTACGGCAGCGAACTTTCGCAGGAGTTCATCCCGCTCGAAACCGGGCTCTGGGATGCGATCAGTTTCAAAAAGGGTTGCTACGTCGGCCAGGAAATTATCGCCCGCATGGAGAGCCGCGGCCGGCTCGCGAAGCAATTGCGTGGTCTGCGCTTCAGCGATCCGCCCGCCGAAATTGCGCTCCCAACTGCGTTAACGATCGCGGGTAAGGATGCCGGTCTGCTCACCAGCCTGGTCGAGTCGCCGCGCCACGGCCTGATCGGCCTCGCCTATGTCCGCACCGCCCATTGCACCGCCGACACCGCCGTTTCTGTGGCCGATACAAGTGCCAGAGTGGTGGATTTACCTTTCTCATAAAGGTAGATTGTGGTTGGCGAATTGCCCGGCTGCGCTGCGCAATCCGCCAACCACGATAGCTTCTCGAATGTAATGACACGTACAGTCGCCAGACGTCATAAACTCATCCTCGAACTGGAGCGGCAACGCGATCTGCTGCGCTTGCGCCAGGCCCAAGATCAGCGCGTCTTGAGTGCGCTCTACGCGATCAGCCTTGTGGCGCGCGACCGGCCGAGTTGGCGCAGCATGTTCGAGACGATTTATCAGCAGTTGGCGACGGTGTTCAGTTTCGACGCCTGCTATATTGCGTTTTGCGACGAACGCCCCGATTTTTTCAAAGCCGGTTTGCTCGTCGATGAAGGCCAGATGACCTTTATCGAGAATATGGAGTACGGCTTTTTAACCGGCAATATTGTGCATAGCGGCGAGCCGTTGCTGTATCGCGATCTGTTGCATGAGCGCGACCCCGATGCGCCGCGGGTGCCCTTCGGTCAGATCGAGAAGCGCTCGCGGGCCTGGCTCGGGGTGCCGTTGCTGATCGGCGCCGACCGCGTTGGTGTGATCTCGATTCAGAGCTATCAGGTTGGGATTTATACCACCGCCACCCGCGATCTGCTTCAGCGTATGGCGAATGTGATCGCGGTGGCGCTGGAAAACGTGGTGCTGATCGAGCGCCGCGATAAGCTCAGTGAAGCGTTGGCGGCCCAAGTGGCGCGCCGTAACGACGAGATCGCGGCACTGAGTGCAATCGCCGGCTCGTTGGTCGAGCGTCAGCCGCTGGCCGAACTACTCGACTCGGCATTGCTGGTGGCGCAAGAGTTGTTCGGCTTCGACGCCGGAAATGTGCGCTTGCTCGATGAATCGCGTGAGGCGCTGCTTCTGCACGCCCAACGTGGCTTTCCGGAGCAGTATACCGCCCGCACGGTGCGTTCGCCGTTGAATATAAGCCCGATCCGCGATGTTGTGCTGAGCGGCAAGCCCATGGTCATTAGCGATGGATGGCGTCCGCCGCCGGGGCCGCCCGGTCTGTTTCCCGCGTTCAGCAGCGCCCTGATTCTGCCGATCATCTCGGGGGATGTGACATCCGGCACGCTCAGCCTGTTTGGGTTCGCGCCGCGCAGTTTCGATGAGCATATGATCAGCCTGGCGCAGGCGGTGGCGAATCAGATCGCGGTGGTGATTGAGAATGCGCGGCTATTTGAAGAGCGCGAACGACAGATCGCCGAGTTGCGCGCCCTGAGTACGGTCAGTCGCGCCGCCAGTACCGCCCATACGCTGAACCAATTGCTGCATGAAGTGCATGCGGCGCTCAAGACATTCTTGCCGCTTGATACCTTCTCGATGCTGATCTACGACCCGGAGCGGGGCGTGGTGAGCGATGCGCTCTCGATCGATGAAGGACAGGCCTATGCCTACTGGCGCAATCAGCCGCCGCCGGCCCATTCACTGTCGGCCTATTTGCTGCGCGAACGGCGCTCGCTGCGCTTCAATAATCTCCCCGAAGAGATCGGCGCCATTCCTGCTCTTGACCCGCAGACGATCGGTGCGGCGCGCACGGCGCTCTCGTGGATGGGGATGCCGCTGATCGACCGTGACGAGCGGGTGATCGGCCTGTTGACGGTGCAGAGTTATCGCGAGAATGTGTTTGGGCCGCGCGATGAACTGTTTCTGAGCAATGTGGCCGCGCAGGTGGCGCTGCACGCCCAGAATGTGCGCTTGCTGATCCAACGGGAACGCCAGATTCGGGAACTGGAGGCGATTGGGGCGATCGGCAAGATCGCCAGCGCATCCTACAATCTCGACCTGATGTTGTCGGAGGTTTGCCGGGTGCTGGTCGAGTTGAGCGATGCTTCGGTGTTCTACTTACTGGTCTGCGAGCCGGGCACGCGGATGATCACGCATGCGGTGTTTGTCGAACAGGGTGAGCCGATTCCGCTTGATCTGCTCGGCAAACCGGTGCGCGCCGCCACACTCAGCGATTGGGTACTGACCCATCGTGAGCCGTTGTTGTTCGTCGATCTGGTGGAACAGCGCCACGAGTTGACCCGCCGTGGGATTGAGCCGCAGGCGGTTGGCCCGGAAAATCCGGTGCGCTCGTGGGCGGGCGTGCCGCTGGTGGCCCGCGACGGCGAATTGATCGGCGTGCTCTCGTTGCAAGATTACCGCGCCTACACCTACGATGCCGCGACCCTCGATCTACTCGATCAGGTCGCCAGTCATGTGAGCCTGGGTGTGCAGAAGGTGCGCTTGCTTGAGGAGCGCGAGCGACAGGCCGCCGAAAACGCCCGGCTTGCCGCCGATGCCCGTGCCCACGCTAATGCCGCCGAGCGCCAGGCCCACCGGATCGAACTGGTGCATCGGATCTCGACATTGTTGTCGGCGCGGCTCGATCAGCAAGAGATCCTCGAACTGGCCTCGCGTGAGTTGGTGCAGTTGTTCTGGGCCGATCATACCGGCACAGTGCTCTTCGATAGTGATGAGTACGGCACTGTGGTGGCCGAATATCCCCAGAGTGACACAATCGGTGAGACGGTGATGCTGCGCGATAATCTGCTGGTCGCCGAGTTGCAACGTGCGCGCCGGCCGGTGGTGATCGCCGATGTTGCCAGCGATCCGCTCGCCATAACCTCGCGCGATGGATTGTTGACGATGGGTATTCAGTCGCTGGTGGTGGTGCCGCTGATCAGCCGTGATCAGGTTTTCGGCTCGATCTCGCTCGACAGTTACCATGGCCGGCTGATCTTCAGCGATGAAGAGTTGGAACTGATGATGACGGTCGCAACCTCGATCGCGGCAGCGGTGGAAAATGCCCAACTCTTCGCGGCCGAACAACGGCAACGCCAGACAGCCGAGACGCTGCGCGAGATGGCCAGGGTGCTCAGCACGTCGTTCGATCCCGATACGGTGCTCCGGCTGGTGCTGACCGAATTGCAGCGCTTGATCGCCTACGATACCGCCTCGATCATGCTGCTTGAAGGCGAGCAACTGCGAATTGTGGCGGTGCAAGGTTGGGATGCGGAAGAAGCGCCGCGCGGCTTGCTGCTGCCGGTTGAAGGGAGTGCTGCCGGCGAGGTGGTGCATCGGCGCGAGCCGGTGCTGCGTACCAGGAGCCGTACTGACGGTGCCTGGGCGCGTGAGGATGTGGGCCAGCATATCCACGGTTGGATCGGCGTGCCGTTGATCGCCCGCAGCCATGTGCGCGGTGTGCTGAATATCGATGCCCGCCGGCCGGGCGCATTCACCGAGCGCGATATCGAAGTGGCCCGCAGCTTCGCCAATCATGCCGCACTGGCGATCGAAAATGCGCGCCTCTACCAGGAATCGGTGGCCCGCGTCGAGCAGGAGATGGAGATCGCCCGCCGCATCCAGTCGAATCTTTTCCCGCGCCAGTTGCCCGCCATCCCGCGGCTGCAACTGGCGGCGGTCTGTCTGCCGGCCCGCGAAACCGGCGGCGATTTCTACGATCTGATCGATCTTGGCGCGCGGGTGGGCGTGGTGGTCGGCGATGTCAGCGGCAAAAGTCTGCCGGCGGCGATGCTGATGGCCGTGGCGCGATCCACAGCTCGCTCCGAGGTGCGCAACCACGAGACGCCCTGGGTGGTACTGGTGGAGACGAATCGCTGGCTGGTGGATGATGTGCCGCGCCACAGCTTTGTGGCGTTGAGCTACGCCCTGGTTGATCCGGTGCTTGGCCAGGTGACGTTGGCGAACGGCGGGCAGTTGACGCCGCTGATGCGTCGGGCCGATGGGACGTTGCAGTACCTGGAGCAACCCAATCCGGCGCTGCCGCTCGGCATGAGCGCCGAGTTTACCTATGGCCAGCTCGAATTACCGCTGGCGCCCGGCGATACCTTGATCTTTTACACCGACGGGATCGTCGAGGCGCACGACCAGTTTGGCCATCTGTTCGGCTTCGAACGGCTTGAAAAGCTGCTTTGTATGTGGGGCCACCTGGAGCCGCCGGCCCTGATCGATCGCGTCCTCGCCGAGGTTCACGCCTTCGCCGAAGGTATGCCCGCCCACGATGATATGACGATCGTGGTGGTGCGGGTTACGGCGAATTGATCGCGATCAATTGTCCCGGATCGGATTGTGTTCGTAGCTCAAGCGCCACCAACCACTTCACCCAACAAAACCACGTTCGCCGGGTGCAACCAGCCGCAACGGGAAGCCGTGGCCGTGGCTGAGCGCTTCCCCGCCGAGTTGCGCTGCCAGGAGCGCCGGGCGATCCAGCCGCCGCCGTGGGCCCAACTCACGCCGCTGATCAGCACCAGCGCCACCAGCACCATGGTTAAGACACCGGCCAGGGTGCGCGGATCACGCCAGGCAGCCGGCGTGAAGCGTAAACATCCAGCCGAACGATTCCCCGCCGACCGTCAGGGTCCAGAGGCCGGTGCCGAATGCTGCGCCCTTACCGTATGTATCGTTCCAAAAATACCGTGACGGCGCTGTAATATGTCGCGATCGTCTCCGGTTTGCGGAATCCGTGGCCCTCGCCGGGGAAGACCTGATACTCGAAGGGGATGTTGTGGCGGCGCAGGGCCTGCGCCATCTGCTCGACCTGTGCGGGCGGTACTACGGGATCGTCGGCGCCCTGGAAGATCGCGACTGCATCGCGGATTTTGTCGGCAAGCAGGAGCGGCGAGCGTTCTCGGTAGCGCCCAAAGGTTTCCGGCAGCGGGCCGACCAGTCGATCGAGGTAGCGGGCCTCGAATTTGTGGGTGTCCTCGGTTAAGGCCAGCATATCGACCACCGGGTAGCGACAGACGGCGGCACGAAAGGTTCCCGGCGCCGTACAAAGTGCCAGCAACGCCGTTAATCCGCCGGCGCTGCCGCCCATCACCACCAGCCGGTTCGGGTCGGCGATGCCGGAGGCGACCAGATATTGGGCTGCGCTCAGGGTATCGGCCACGTCGGCTTCGCCCCAATGTTCCCGTAAGGCCTGAAGGTACGCGCGGCCATAGCCGGTGCTGCCGCGATAGTTCAGATCGAGCACGGCAAACCCGCGGGTGGCGAAAAACTGGGCCTCGGCTTGATAACTCGCCGTGGCCTGATCACTCGGCCCGCCGTGCAAACGCACAATCGCCGGCAGCGCTGTGGCGGTGGAACGATCGGGCGGCAGGTAGAGCATCGCGTGCAGCGGGCCTGCCTCAGCCGGCCAACTGACCGACTCGGCGACGGCCAGGCGTTCGGCCGGCAGCGGATCGGCGGCGCTGCGACGGATGATCCGGGTGCGGTCGCTATCGGCGAGTACAATGCGGGCCGGGAGCCTGGACGACGAAGCGATTCCGGCCAGGGCATCGGCGACTGGTGAGGCGGCAGGCTGCTCGAACCAGGTATAGCCGAGTCCGGCGCTGAGCGATTGGGGCGGGCCGCCGGCCACCGGCTGCACCAGCACCTCACGGATGCCATGCCGGTTTTGCAAATAATAGATCCGGGCGCTGTCACGCGCCCAGGCGAAGCTGCGCATCCCCTGCGCCCAGGCCGGTTGCCCGTGCTCGGCATCGGCGTCGGTGAGTTGGTGCGCCTCGCCGCTATCCAGATCGTAGAGCATAATCCGGCCCCAGCCGGAGGCGTCGGAGATATAGGCGAGCCAGCGACCGTCGGGCGAAAAACTGGGCTGAAAGATCGCGGTTGTGTCGTCGCCGGCGATCTGCTGCGTGGCGCGTACATGCATCCCGCTTGCCGTGGTTTCAAGCGAAAGTAACAACAGCCGGGTTGCATCCCAGGGCATGTTGGGATGATCCCAGACGATCAGCGCAAGATGCGCGCCGGCAGGATGCCAGCAGGGCTGCATCACAAAATCGTAGCCGCTGAGCAGTTGTTGCGGCCACTGTGAGCCGTCGGCGGCCACCAGGGCCAGACAATCGTTGTCTTCGTAGGTATGGACAAAGGCCACCCACCGGCCATCGGGCGATGGATGCACCGACCACTCGCTGATCGCATCGTGCTCGGTCAACTGTAACAGCCGTCCCGCATCAGCCCCGTCACGAAGCTCGGCGAACACCTCGGGCCGACCCGTGCGATGACTGACCAACAAAGCAGCCGCATTGCGTCGTCGTAGGCGGGCAGGTAGTGAACGGGGTGATGGTGGATCGACGGGGTGAGATGTCACCTGCCGAACCATCGCCCCGGTCAC
>JAAUQO010000323.1 GCA_012032775.1 Oscillochloris sp.
CGAGCCGGCCGGCACGGCGGCGCGTGGGGTTGCGCGGCGCGGCAGATGGAGTTCAGGCGGCAACGGGCCGATGTACGGGAAGCCCGGCGCAAACCCGATCATCATCACGGGATATGCGTCGGCGCACAGCCGTGTGATCAAGTCGTCGGGATGCAGCCGAGTCCGGCCGCTGCGGACGGCAGATCGGGCGCAGAGTCGCGATCGAAGTTGATGGCGATCGGCACAATCCGGGTCGGCTGTTCATCGGCAGACGGGCCGGCTTTTAGTAAGGCCAGAATCTGTTGTTCCAGAGCGGCAAAATCGGCCTGTTCCGGCGCCACAATCACCAACAGCGAGGCAATCGCCGGTACCACGGCCCGCATTCCCGGCGGTGGATCAGCCTCTAAAGCGGCGGCGGCGGCGAGTGCGGCGCGATTCGCCAGCTTCTGATCGCCGTGGGCCTCAGCCAGAAGCGCCGCCTCGCCAAATGGATGCACCGACCAGTTCAACAGCATGGGCAAGCAAACTCCGGAAAACAAAACGCCCCTCACCAATGGCGAGAGGCGCGTAGAACAGCTGACATCGGCGTTATCAAGCAGCGTTGGTCGAACCGGGCGCGGCTAGAGACGCCATTGTTAGGCGCAGCATCTGAAGTTCCTGATCGGTCATACGAGCCAGAACCGGATCACCCGGATGGGCGGCTCCACTCAGAAGCAGCACCGTTCGCAGCGTTGCGGGCCACTGAAGTTCGACCTCATCGGAGCGATGTTCAGTGTTGAGCGGCAATGACGATGTTGGCGCGGGCGTATGTCGCGCAGGGGTCATAGCAGTTCCTCTCTGGTAGTGCTCTGTGTAGTTTATCGCTCGATGACTCTGGCGTCAAGGGGGATTACGTATGATGCCTGATGCACGCTGCTTGACGCCGCCGCGCACGCCTCAGGCTTTTACATAATCGATCAACTCGCCCAACCCCGCGATCACATAGCTCGGTTGCACCGCTGAATCGGCCAGATCGGCGCGCTTGCTGTCGCCGGTGAGTACCAGCGCAGTAGACATACCGGCATCGACACCCATGGCGATGTCGGTCATCAGACGATCGCCGACCATCAGGCAGCGTTCGGGCGGCAAGTCGATCATGGCGCTGACGGTGCGGGCCATAATCGGCGAGGGTTTGCCGACATTCACTTCACAACGGGTATTGGTACAGGCCTCGATTGCGGCGATGATCGCGGCGGCATCAGGTTCACCGCCGCCGGGTACCGGGCAGAAGCGGTCGGGATTGGTGGCGACTAAACGCGCACCGGCGCGCACGGCATCAAATGCGACCTGAAGCTTATGATAGGTGAAAGTGCGATCGAATGAGGCAATCACGAACTGAATTGCGCCGGGTTCTTCACTCAGTTGAAAGCCTGCGGCCGTTAATTCGCCGATCAACGGCGCTTCGCCACAGACAAACACAGTGGCACCGGGGGCATGTTCGCGTAGCCATTGCACCATTACGGCCGAGGAATTAACGACTTCGGCCAGTTCGGCGGCGATCCCGAAGCCTTGCAACTTTTCGACATATTGGGCGCGGGTTTTGGTCGGATTATTTGAAAGGAATGCGACGCGTCGGCCGGCGGCACGCAGGGCGGCCAGCACTTCGGCGGCGGCGGGAAGCAGAATATCGCCCAGGTAAATGGTACCGTCCAGGTCGAAAATATAGCCGTCGTAGGCAGGAACCGTCACTGCACGCCTCCAGAAGTTCGAGCACATGCAGCATCATTCACCAGGCTGCATGGAAACAGATCAGGATTATTGTGTTGAGATTATACACGCAGTGGGTTGCGGTTATTTCGGCAACAGGGCATGAACCGCCGCCCGCAACTCGTTGAGCGCCAGGGGCTTGCTGATAAACCCCGAACCACCGGCGTCGCGCACCCGATGCTCGACCGAGCGGTCGGCGGAGATAATCAACACCGGAACATTTGAGTCGTCGCGTAGGGCTTGCAGCAATTTAAGCCCATCGAGATGGGGCATATGAAAGTCGCTGATGACGAGATCGGCCGGTTTACGTGCAAACGCATCAAGTGCGAGGCTGCCGTCGGCTACAGCCTCGATTTCGGCCTCCGGTGCAATATGGCGCAGCGCACGCCTGAGATAGTCGCGCACATCTGGCTCATCTTCCACAAGTAAAATTCGCATGTCTGTACTGCTCCAAAGATGATTGTTGAAACGCTGGTTAATAAGCATATCTGAAGAAATGCTTGTGTGCTTATGATCTATACCGTGCATATAGGTACATCTCCATAGGATATAAGGCGTAATTTCTTACCTGTACTGCTACAGGGAATTGAATAAACGCGCGAGAAGGCTACATTTGCAAGCTACAGGGCAGGATGGAGTGTGGTATATTTGTGCTAGTCCATAATCAGGAGGAAACCCGTATGCCCGGCCCACGTACACGCATTGGTGTCGTCACCAATGGCTCGTTGATGGAAGGATTAACTGCGCGCCTGGAAGGACGCGAGAGTGTCGAGGACATGCGGGTCGGCAAGTTCGTGGTGATCCAGGGTGAAAAACACGAATTCTTCTCCATGATCACCGATGTGACACTGGAGGCGACCAACCAGAAGGTGTTGATCGATCCGCCGAACGGCGATGCATTTATCCACGAAGTGCTTGCCGGCACTGCAACCTACGGCAGCCTTCAGGTGATGCCGCGGCTGATGTTGCCGCGCGACCTGAGCGAGCAGATGTTGCCGGTTAAGACGATCCCGCGCCACTTCTCGCCGCTGTTCGAGGCCCGCGAAGAAGATTTCAGCCGGGTTTTCGGCGCTCCCGGCGGGGTTTCATTCGAGATCGGCCAGCCGCTCGATATGGATGTGCCGGTTTGTCTGAATCTGGAGCGCCTGGTTGAACGCTCGAATGGGATCTTCGGCAAGAGCGGCACCGGGAAGAGCTTTCTGACACGCTTGTTGCTCTGCGGCTCGATCCATGCAAAGGTTGCCGCGAACCTGATTTTCGACATGCACAGCGAGTACGGCTGGGGCGCGAGTTCGGAGAACGGCAGTTTTGTGAAGGGGTTGCGCCAGTTGTTCGGCAGTGATGTGCAGGTTTATACACTCGATGCACGTTCGTCGCGCCAACGCCAATACGATGGTGAGCTGGTGATCGGCCTCGATCAGATTGAGGTTGAGGATGTGATCACGATCGAGCAAGAACTGAACCTGAGCAACACGGCAACTGAGTCGTCGTACCTGTTATACGATCGCTTCAAACAACACTGGCTGCGTGAGTTGATGGCGATGGATTCGGAGCAGATCCAGGCATTTGCCGAGGAGTCGGGCGCGCATGCCGGGGCGCTGAGTGCCTTGAAGCGCAAACTGGCCCAGGTGACGCGGCTTGAATTTGTGCAGAAGCAGGCCGATTTTTCGACTGTCGAGCGCATGATCGAGGCATTGGCCGCCGGGCGCCATGTGGTGCTTGAGTTCGGCCGGCATAGTAATGCGCTGGCGTACATGTTGGTGGCGAATATCGTCACCAGGCGCATTCGGCGGCGTTGGGTCGAGCAAACCGAGCGCTTCATGCAATCGCAGAATCCGGCCGATCGACCGCAGCCGTTGATGATCACGATTGAGGAAGCGCACAAGTTCCTGAATCCAGCTACGGCGCGCCAGACGATCTTCGGCGAGATCGCCCGTGAGTTGCGCAAGTATAGTGTGACGCTGCTGGTGGTCGATCAGCGGCCATCGTCGATCGACAATGAGGTGATGAGCCAGCTTGGTACCCGTATCACCGCGCTGCTCAACGACGACAAAGACATTGATGCGGTTTTCACGGGGGTGAGCGGCGCGGCAAGTTTACGCTCGGTGTTGGCGAGCCTCGATAGCAAGCAGCAGGCATTGGTGCTTGGCCATGCCGTGCCGATGCCGGTGGTGGTGCGAACCCGCCCGTACGATGAGGCGCTCTACCGGGCCGTCGAGCGTCGTAGCATGCATGTGGCGACGCCGGTGCGTTCGGCCCAGGAGGAGATCGACGAGTTGTTTCCGGATTAATTGATTTGTGCTGTGCTCATTGTCACGCGAATCGCGGTTATAAGCACAGCATGTGTTATGAGAGCAACGCCGCAGCCGCCTGATCCAGCATCCAGATCACATGGCCCTGGGGCGGGCGCACGAGTTGAGCCGGGGTTTCGCTGGGTGCGTAGGGGCCACGCAATGCCGCCTGTACCTTCGGGGCTTTGTCGGCGCCGGACACAAGAAAGATCGCCTCGCGAATATGTTTCAGTGCCGTCGGGCTCAGACTGACGCGGATAGGCGGCGGTTTGGGCGAGTCCTCCACCAGCACGGCATAGGCATCGGTGGGTGCTGCGAGGGCTTGATGGCCGGGGAAGAGCGAAGCGGTGTGACCATCGGGACCCATTCCCAGCAACGCCAGATCGATCCGGTTGTCATGAGCTTCGATCAGCGTTCGCACCAGGCGATTGTAGATCGCGGTTGCATCGGCGGGATTGCGGTAGGCAGTTGCAAGCGGATACACTTGCTCGGATGGAATTGGTACATGGTCGAGGAGTGATTGGCGCGCCTGGGTGTAGTTGCTCTCGGGGTGCGTGTAAGGCACATAGCGTTCGTCGGCCCAGATCACACTGACCTTCTCCCATGGAATTCCCACCCGCAATGGTTCGGTTGAAAGGTAACGAAAGACGCCGGGTGGTGCGCTGCCGCCGGAGATTGCGAGCAGGCAGGCGTCGTGTTCGGCGATAATGCGCTTCAGCGAGGCGGCAATACGTTCGGCGGCGGCTTGTTGAAGATCGGCCAGGCTGGGGAAGATCGCCACTTCCGGCTGATTCTGCATAGATAGTTCCTATATGGAGAGGGCGCAGCATGCTGCGCCCTTACGGATGCCGTTGGGGCCGAGTATGCTCGGCGGCCCATAACTACTGGTGCGGTGGCGCGTATGATGCCTTGAACGATGGCGCGAGTTCGTGCAGGAGCCGGCGGGCTTCGGCCTGATCCGGCTCATGATCGACCGCGCGCATGTAGTTGTAGCACGCATTCCAGTAACATGACAGCAAGCGTAGTGCCGGAAGGCGCACTTCTTCTTCCGGCGTCAGTGTTCCGGCGGTCAGATAGCCCTCGCTGAACCCCTCACGCCATGGCTCCGTCAGGCATGGCCGAGTTGCACAGGCGAAATCGTACAATCCATCGCCGCCGACAATGATTCCCGGATTAACGAGTGCTTCCAGATGGATGTGTTCGCCGGTCGTGCAGCGCACGGCCTGCGGGCCGAAGGCGCCGTGGATCAGCACCGGTTTGCGGCAGGCAACCGCAGGCCCGGAGAGGATCGCGGCCACGGCGGCCTGCTCGT
>JAAUQO010000052.1 GCA_012032775.1 Oscillochloris sp.
GAATGCGCCCAACCCAACGTGCAGGTTCAGATTGACGAGCAGTGCAACTGGCAATCGAACACACACCTATGACACACAATACAACAAAGTATTTCATAAAAACAACCTCTGCGTAGATTGCGTTGTCCCTCAGTTTATCTTAAAGAACAACGCAATCTACCACTCTAACATGTCGCTAATTCTGTTTTGCAAATGGCCAAAGGAATTAGGGACTCGGTATTACTTCTTCATAGTTTCCAGATCTTTTACGGCCTCCTACTAATTCATAAAGAGGATTAAAACCAACCTTTTCTTCCCACCAAGTATCATTAAATGCATAATATGGAGTCAGTGTCACGTCACCCCCTATTACATTGTAGTAATGCATGTGCAAGTAATAATCATTAGAACCGCCGTTTCCAACCAATTCAAACCACATCTCTAACCTGCAATTCGCCACACAGCGATCCACAAAGTTCCCTAGCGAATCGATCATGTGTGATAGCAGTCCATCCATCCGCAAAATAACTCTTCATCAGTAAGTACTTGCATGATTGCGCTAGCAAATTCATCAATTAGTGAGTTTACTGCATCGCCTAAAAAGCTCCTCAGCACTTCAGTGATTAAATTGATTAAATCTCCCGCACTGGGAGGTGCACCATTCCTTGCATTACGTAAAGCAGTTCTAAGATTTATCAGACTGGTAGCTGCAATCGCAGCCGTTGCTTTATCGAAAACAAGTAAGTGCCCCGTCGGATCGACATACTTCAGCGGGTTATTCTGGACATAGCTGTACCGATTGAGGCTCTGAGGATTCGCCGGCCCCATCGGTGAGCCGTGCTGCCGGTCGCTGGTCGTTGCTCAGCTCGAACCAGAAGCTCGTGCGGCTCTCGGCGTTCAGTTTGCCGAGGAAGCCACCCTCGTGGAAGTCGATCGTGAGCGGCGGGCAAAACCCGTTGGGTCGCTCGGTATACCTGGGCGAACGGACTTCTCAAAACAGACCCGACGGGTTTCTCACCCTGTACCAATGACTGCACCACAACAACGGCACTCCTGGATGCGCTGGAAACGCGCCTTCCGCCGGATGAACTCGCCGAGGTGTTGGAGTCGTTGCTGGGGGAATAGGAATTGGCTTGTCGAGTAGCAAAACTCGAATTTTGCTACTCAAATAGTATGCCGTTCCCTGTTACAACAAAATGTTCTTGGTTAGTGCCATCACCAATAAACCGCCAATACTCTTCACCCAAAGAGTCATCAGGGAAGATTTGCAGCCGTCGTCCTTTACTAAACCTCAACTCAAAGCCTCCAACATTGTCAACTCTCGCGGATGACACTTTCCAGTCTTTATATTGTTTATCGCTAAATAGCAGGGCTATCCTCTCATCACAGCGGTTAACAAAAGGCGTCGTCCAGTCAAAGCCTTCAATGTCCTGATGTGGATCACCTTTAGGGTAAAAACGATCACTTGAGGCAACAAGAATTACGTTACCTTGAGTTATGCGCCAAGCACATTGGACATGCAGTTTTAACTCCTGTATAGATGTACTCGTTTCTTGATTTGGAAGATCCTGATTGCGAGTAAAGAGAAACCAAAGTAACCCTACTGCTCTTCCAGCACTGCACATCTCGGCACCAACAAATAACTGAAGCTTACTATTAATAGCCGCTTGTATATCATTCATGGTCGTCATCCTTACCTTCATTCGCTATGTCCTCAGCTATCTCTCTGATCTCTTCACGGGAGAGATTTTGTTTCGTAATTTCATCATGTAACCTCCGCCTCTGCTCTCGGGTGAGATTATACTTTCTTGCTAAGTAATCTATATATCGCAGATCATCCTTTCGCGCCATCAAGAGAAAGTTATTGATAAATTGACGAAGATTCGTAACTCCCCCTTGGAGTTGTGTAGCCAGCCAGTCCCGATTACCAGCATCGCTTAGAAAGACGGCTAACAAACTCACAGAGACAACAGCAGCAATAGCAGCAATAATAGGAGCGCTGACCGTAAACCCTGCAATGCTTAAAGCCCACCCAACTGCCGCTACACATCCGGGACAATGCCCCGTCGGATCGACATACCGCAGCGGGTTATTCTGCACATAGCTATACCGATTGAGGCTCTGCGGGTTGGCCGGCCCCATCGGCGAGCCGTGCTGCCGGCGCGCATCGTTGCTGAGTTCAAACCAAAAGCCCATCGCGCTCTCGGCGTTCAGTTTGCCCAGGAATCCGCCCTCGTGGAAGTCGATCGTGAGCGGCGTGATCGCGACGCCGTCCATGCCGCCCGACGGATTCCCTGGTACGACTGAGTCGGCACTCAGAAAGCGCCCGATCGTCGGGTCATAATACCGGGCATTATAGTACAGCAGGCCGGTGTCGTCGCGGATCTGGCCCGTGTAGTTGCGGCGGGTCTGGCTGATCGGATGCGGCGTGCCGGCGGCATTCGGGCGGATCTGCCCCCACGGGTCGTATTCCTGCTGCGTCGCCACGCCGCTGCTGGATGTGGCGACACTCACACTGCCCAGGTGATCGCCATGGAGCCGCGTCACCGTGCTGCTGCTGCCGCTATGTTCGCGCATGGCAACCACACCGCCGTTGAGCGTATAGTACTTCGTGATCGCCCCACCCTCAATCTCCTCGTACAACCCTTCGAGGAAGATCGTCTCCGTGCTGCCGCGCACCACCTTCACGCGGGCCGAGTCGGCCGTGTAACCGTAGCTTTCGGTCACGCCGCCGCTGGTGATGCTGGTCGGCAGGTTCTCGCCGTTCCACACAAAGCTGCGCCCACCGCCGCTGACCATATTTCCGTTGCGGTCGTAGCAGTAGCTCTTCCCGGCTCCACTCACGAGCGCATGCGGCTTGTTGAGCGCCCCATCGGCGCAACCACTGCTCTGCGTGCCGTAGGTCAGCCCCGCGCCCTCTTTGTGGGTCAGGTTGCCCAGATTATTGTAGCTGTAGAGCTGCGTGAGTCGCAGCCCGCCGCTCCACCACATGTTGCCATCACTGGCGATGACATCCTGCCCATCGATCGTGTTGCGATCATACGAGACGGCGCGGCTCTCCGCCTGGATGGTCTGGATACTGCCGAATTGGATATAATCTACATACAGGTTACGGTCGAGGGTGCCGTTGCCATAATTGTTGGTGAAGACAATATCAACCGTATCACCCGGATGAATGGCCGTGGTCAGCGTGTGGGTATAGTTTGCCCAGCTGGCGCTATTCACGGGCCAACTCTTTACCAGTGCGCCATTGACCCGCAATTCCATCGTCGGCCAACCATCGGCATTGTCGCCTCGGGCGCGTACCGTGACCACGGTGCCGCTCGGAACGGTACTTTCAATGGCACTTGCGGCAATCAGGCGATCACGCGTGTCGTAGCGGAAGACCTGCGGCGCGTTCAGCTTATTGTCTTTGATCTTGGTCACATTGCCCACGCCATCGTAGGTGTAGGCCCGGTCGGCAATGCTGGTCGGCGTACTGCTCGTGCCGAGCCGAATCGTATTGACCAGCGCCCGCTCGGTGTATGTCCAGTTCTGGAAAATGGTGTTGCCGAAGGTGAAGGTGACCGGCTGGCTGAGCGCGTTATAAGTGGCACTACTGACGTAACAGGCCGTTCCACAGACACTACTCTGTCGCCAGGCCGCATCATAGGTGTAGGTAACGACCTCGGACGTGCCGCCCGCCGGTGGGTAGGTGATCGTCTTGACCCGGTCGGCACTATCGTACGTCCAGGCAAACGTGCGGCTTCCCGCGACATTCGCCACAGTGTGTGCCGCAGTCATCACCCGCCCGCGCCCATCATACGTCCAGGTGGTGCTATTGCCATTGGCACTCATGCTGGTACGCCGGCCTTTGCCATTGCTCCCGCTGTCGTAGCCGTAACTGGCATCGGGACTAGTCGGCGCGGTGGTAGAGCAGGTGGCACCACTCACGAAATCCTTTTTCGTCAGACGATCCATCGCGTCATAGTAGAAGCAGATGCTCTGGTTGCGCGCATCGGTTTGCCGCCAGAGTGTCCCATCGCCCCAATAGGCGTATGTCCAGGCATTGCTTGAGCCACCCATATTCGGCTCTTCCATGCGCGTCTTGCGGCCCAAGCTGTCGTAGACCATTTTGGTCAGATTGCCGGACGCATCGCTCACCTGGGTCAGTTGATCGAGCGAATCGTAGGTATAGCGGGTCGTAGCGGCTGTGCCTGATCCCTCAACGACTTTGCGTAATCGTCCGAGACTATCGGTATGATATTCCGTAGCGTGGCTGTTGGCGTCGGTCACTTCCTGCTCGAAGAGGTAGCCAAGGGAAGAATCATTGGTGACGGCATAGGCATAGCTTGTCGTACGCCACAAATCGCTGTCCGTGGGATCGTAGACATTCACCTGACTGGTGCGTCCGGCCAGATCAAAACTCGTCTTTGTCCAGCGCATCGTCGCATCACTATCATACGCTTTGTACTGGTAAAACGTCGTGCTATTCTCCGAAACTTCCCGCGCCTGGCTTGCCCAGATTGCATGCCCTAAACCATCATAGCGGGTATCGGTGACGATGTTTTCCAAACGGTTCCGCTACTACTTTCCACTTTTGTCTGCACCTGTTGACCCAGGCCATTGTAGAGCAGTTGCGTCAACCGGATCGTAGAACCCTCTTCACGCTGGCGAACTTCGTAGCGAAAGGGAATTTCAGTGTCTTTATACGTTGCCGCGACCGTAGCAACACCGCTTTCGTCACCGGGTTTACGAATGGTTAAGAGGCGTCCATAGTGATCATACGTTGCCGTGGTCGTCTGATTGTTGAAATCAGTGACGCGGTTCAACGCGGGAAAGCGCCAGTCATAATCCGCCGACTCGGTAAGCGCTGCTCCACCAACCGAAAGCGGGTACACAACCGAGCGTGGCACATGACGATAGGTTGTATCATAGGTGGTGATGGTCGTCCGGGCCGTGCTCCCATTTCCCGGCGTACTGGATGTCCACTGATTGAGCGTAGTGTTAAATTTCACCCATCCGGCACCATCATAGCTCGTTTCGGTCGCTACATGCCCCTGATCGGTATGGGTGTAGGTTGTATCAACACCATAAAGGTCTACATCCCCAACGTTGGCCAATCCGCCGATGTTCGAGACCTGAATGGAGCGCGTGAGTCGCCCGTGCGATCCCATACTGCCAAGGGTGGTGTTGTAGCTGTCATAGAAATACTGCCGGTGGGCTTGGAAGACACTGCTCCCATTGCTAATGGTGGTGACAAAGGGACGATCCACGATGTAATCGCCAACATAATTGCCGAATGTATTCAGTGCAAGCGTATTGCGTGCGATGTAGGCATGCTCAGTCTTGCGGATCAGCGTATTCTGCTGATCAAACTCCTGCGTACATAGCACTTGCCCATACGCCGTGGGAGCGCCGCTCGCACATCCGCCGACGTAGAATGATTTCGTCGTCGTGCTATTACTTGCCGCGCCAATGATCGTCGTGTGTTTAACTTGGGACTCACCCGTGAACGCCCGCCAGAGGCCGGCGCGCCGATAGCCACCGGCAAGGGTGCTGTTATAGAACGGCAATTCCTGGTACACATAACTGGTCTCGCTGCGTTGCAGGGCCGTACCACCCGACGTTTGAAGTTCGCTCTTATACGCGCGTCCCTTCCAGGCTTCACTCTTCACCATATTTTGGAAGCAGGAACTGTTCACATCTACGTAGATACCGGAAATCAAGGCAGGGGTACAGGCGCTCGGCACTTGCCGCCCCTGGTAGAACCATTCCTGCTGTTGTTGCAGCAATGCCGCACTCGTCGTACTGCCGTCGTAGACCCTCGTGATCACCGTTTCAAAGCCACGGAACTCGCTTTTCTCAGGGCGGGCAAGGTACGCCCGGCTATCGCCCCCATGAGGCGGCGGGTAGTGCGCGTAACGCACGGTTGCCGCATAGGATTCGGTATTCAGGGCCGGCACCGAAGGCGTATAGGTGATCAGGCTGGCTGTACTGTAGCTTTGGCCGGCGGTATCTTCCTGGAGCACTTGCCTGACACGGAAGCGATAGGCGTAGGGACTCCCTTCGTAGTAGCCTTCGCCGGCAGGAATGGTTGCCACACCGCCTGATGCTGCCCAAATATGCCCATAACTGAAGGTAACCTTTCCGCCTTGTCCATTATTTACCGTCAGCAAGCGGTTCCAGCCTGCGGTAGGAGGAGTGGGAGAGGTCGTACCACGAGCAAGTTGATAGGTAAACGTTGTGGACGGCAGGTATGACCAGGCAGAACTATTCCACCCGCCCTGCTTTACGCTCAACAGGGTCAGCATCTTCTGGCCGTTTTCGCCGTCGCTGCGCACACTGTTTGCCGCCGTGGCATAGTCCAGTTTCCACTGCGTGACATTTTGCCAGACATTGGGGCTCGTAGCGATGCTGAATATGACGTCATCTAACCGATACACCTCATGCGGTGCGCCCATCCCGGCCCCAGGATAGACCGGCGGTTGCGTATAGGCATTGGTATAAACCTGATTAGCTGAAAAGTCCCATTTGGTGTCAACACCCTGAGTTGGCGAGGTTGTCCAGCGATCATTGGAGGCAAAGGTCACGCGATAGCGCGGATTGCCGGTGCCAGGCGTCGCACCATCATAGCCCCACGCGATTTGCTCAATGCGATGAGTTGGATTAATAGTACCCCCAGGGAGCACAATCGGATCGGTGTCATAGGTAAAGGTGATTTTGTTCCCGTTCGGATCAACCACCGAGGTCAATAACCACTGATAGGTTTCATAGCGTTCGGGGTCAGTCCATCCCCAGCGGAGCGGCTGGGTAAAATTGTATTTCGTGCCATCCGGCGACCACGCACGCCATGCACCAGCCGCCGCTTCGTAGCGAATCTTCCAGTATGCCTCATCGACGATATGCCATTCCCAATCCGATAAATCACTTTCCTGGTAGGGGGAAACAATAGGGTTGCCCCGTGTCACATCAAACGAGTGCCCCATCGCGGTAAGCGTGAAGTGATCCCAATTCTCACAACAGCCATTTTTGTTGCGTGCGATCGCCCCACCGGGCTGAAAACTCCAGCCACGTCCAACCCAGCCGGCCTGATGGTAATTACGCGCGCCGCTTGACCCATCATCGGCATTGCTGGCATAACTGAGCACCAGATTCGGCTTCAAGCCGCCGGGGCCGGCCGGCACATCCATCGGATAGGAGAATTGGGCGCCGCCGGTAAACGTCCCGACTTGCCATCCCTGTAAAGACGGGAGGAATTTGGACGACGGCGACAAACCATCACCGAGTGTGAAAGCACTAAAGTGATCCACGGTTGCGGTCACTGTTTTGGCGTCGGCATCAACCGTACTTGGAATCGGCAGCCATTGACCTGTCTGGGTCGTTCCATCTTCATAGGTCACTTCGAGATCAGGATCAAACCAAAAGATGCTCAACTGTCCAGGATTGGTTTCCAATGCCCGTAGTTGCTCGTCGGTATAGCGGGCCACAATCGTGAGCGGCGCATCAAATTGGTGAATCGCTTTACCGGAATCATCGAACGCATCGAGGTGAAAGATCCCGAAACTGCGGCGTCCATTTACGAGTTTCGGCGGAATGCGCTCACCAGCGGCTCGCAGGGTTGGCTCCGCTTCCTGAGCCGTGCGATAGGTTAGTCGCAGACGCGAACCAAAGGCATTGCCAGGAACTGCAACTTCAACGCGACCACGGTAACTGCGCAGTGTTGTTGGGTTCGCCGGGATGAACGGCGTCTCAATTGTTTGAGGTGCTGGCGGCGTCGCGGTTGTGGTTGAATCGATGGGTGCCTCTTGACTCTGGTCAATAAGCGACGTTGCCGTGCTCGATAGGTCGGTCGCTGCTGGGGTCACATCGGGCTGAGATGCTGCATCAACAGGATCCTGAGATGCCGTAACCGGGGCTTCGTCCGGTGAGCGCTCGTCAATCAATGCCCCACCCTGGGCCCAAGCCGGCTCAGACAAACCGCGCGCCAGCGCCGTCGGTGTGAGCACCACGGCCTCACCAGGGGGCATGCGGACGACCTGCAAGGGCAGCACCACATCGATCCGGCTCTGCCCTTTCATGGTTCCGAGATTCCACGACCAGGTACGCCCATCACGATCGGGGCGCGCGTTCGGATCGAGCAGGCGCGGATCGATGACCACACCTTCAGGAACCGGAACCGTTACCACCAGATCCTCAGCAGGATCGGCGGAAAGGTTGGCAAGCACGATGGTTGCCGTCAGCGTATCGCCCACACGCACCACATCCGGTGTGACCACCGTCATGGAAAGCGACGGTAAGATAACCTCAACGACCGGCGGTTCTTCCGGTTCTTGTGGTGGTATAAACGGAGGTTCAGGCAAAGGTGTTTCTACGAGTGGAATCGCGATTTCTTGTGCTGCGACAATTGTAGAAGGAACAACAGGCAACAGGATAGCGACGATCAGGCCAACGGTGACCAGGACGGATGGTCGACGCATAGCGATATCCTATTCTCGAAGACGTGCGCACAAGTATGCGCTTTGCTCGTTCCATGCGGCACGTTGAAACACCCTCTACACGGCGCAGCCATCTACGACATACCATAGCGTTGCGCGCACACGGTATGCACAGCTATGCATGCAGTGCAGATCAACCTGGGAAACAAATCCCGGTTTATACCATTAAATAGAACCGGATATGGGTAAATATTCCTGTTTGAATGGAGAGAAACATACCACATACCGCCACATTTGTAAAGAGGTCATGAGGTACAATCATGACCTGATAGTGGTATGGTTTATTGATTTTTAGTAGTGATCTCTAAACAAAGACCGTAACAGTCTATAAAGTAATGAAAAATACATATAATATGGATCGATTGTTGTATCAATGCGACTGACTATTTTTTCACCCGGGCTTTCAATGCATCATCTATCGCTACCTGGTAGGCTCGCGGGCCTACGGCCTTGACGACGGTGCCTCCGACATGAACCGGCGTGGGCTCTACCTGCCGCCGGCGCGCCTGCTCTCGTTGCTCGCCGCTCACACGCATCCTGACAGCGGTGTGCGATCAACTGGATTGGCGCGACCAGCAACCACGCAGTGTTCACCTGCGTAACGGCCACATGCCTGAACCGGCACGCTGGTTCGTGACAGCGCGATCGACGGGAACTCTTCGCATCACGGTGATCGCAGCGGATGCCAATGGGTCAGCGCAAGAGGCAATACTGACGATTGCGGTGAGATAATCATGCCGTGGGGCGTACCGTTGAACCTGAGGGCGATGGTGCGGGGAACGACTTAGCGTGTGGGTTGGCTCAACCAGCGCGCAAACGACTGCGCACGCTCGGTTGATTTCTTGCCCAACAAGAGTCCCTCCACGCCAATATCCTCATCCAGATCGGGCCAATGCAGCCCATAGCCCGCTCCCGCAATCTGTACATGTGCCCGTTCGGCGGGCGTGCCATAGGCCAGGCGCGGATACCACCCGATCGGAACGGCGATGGTGCGCCCATCATCAAGGTCAACCGTGAGCGTATCATCGGTTACCGTCACCTGGACTGCTTTAGGCGTTCCCTGAAGCGTCGGAACAGAAGTCATCCCATACATGCCGCAATACCTTCAGATGTTCACGCGCAATCCGCTCGATCTCGCGCAAATCCCACCGACTGTATCCATGATTGTCCGCGATCACGACCCCGCCTTACACACCGAATTGGCACGGGTTGAGTCGCCGCGCCCACCTGGGCGGTGGTCGGTCGGCGTGACAACCAGCCGATGCGCCCGAAGAGCCTGGCGCATCTGTTTGAGCGCTGGCTTCCGCGCCTGGGCATACGGATTTCCGGCGCATCGTCTGCGCCACTCGTTCGCGACGGAATTATTACGCAACGGTGCCGACCTGCGAGCCATCCAGGAGTTGCTCGGACACACGTCGCTTGAAACAACCCAGCGATATTTAATGTTAGGCAGCCGCCAACTCCGCGATGCGATCGCAAAGCTTCCGGACGCCTGGTGAGCGTTTACAGCGTTCTGACGCGGAAAACGCTTGGAGCAGAATTCCCCCCATCTCCACCAACTGACACAGGCCGGATGGGATAAACCATCCGGCCTGTGTGATTCAGCGCTCCACGCGGCGCCCGTAACGACCTCGCTCGAATCGATATGGCTCAGGGCCGGAGTTTCGGCAGGTTGGCGTAGATCACGCCGCCATCAACCATGGGCACCGGCAACATGCTCAGCACAAACAACAAACCGTGCTGGGCTGCCGAGATTGTGAGCAGTTGTCTGGCCGGCGCAGTTGTGACGGCGCGGGCCAACATTGCCAGAACCAGCGCGGCGATCAGCGAGACCACCACACCTCCGGCAGCACGCCCGATATGTTGCTGCGGCGATACGTCGTGGTTGCGGTACACACTCATTGGATACAGGCCGAAGTCAACCGCATCCATCGGCGCCCCCGCCATCTGCGACGAGACGATATGCCCGGCAACATGGGCGCAATCGGCGCTGTACCAGAGCAATCCGGCGGCGCTGCTCAACATAACGCGACGCTCGCGGGTTACAAGCGCCACTACTAGTGTCGAAAGTAGACCAGCGCCGAGTGCTGTCGGGCGTAGGGTAACGGGGACGCCAAGCAACGAAAAAGCTGGACGCATCGGGTTCCTCCTAAGTCTGGCTGCGGCATCTTGAATAGTTTACATCCGAATTGAAGGATAGCTTGCTGCAAGCCACGGTGCAAGGTATGGCCAATAATGCAACAATCCAGCGCCTTGCGGCGTCCAAATGCTCAGGAACGGGATGCGCTCCTGCCGCCTGTATTCGTGTCCCGCCGTTTGGGAGGCCTTGTGAGCATATCGCCTGACACTAACTTGCCGATCGCCGGGCGCAGTGTAGCGCCGGCCAGCCTGGCACTGCTGGGCGCAATCGCCGCCATGATTGTGGGCTGGCTCGGCCCGCTTGCATATCCGTTTCGCCTGCTGACAACCCTGGTTCACGAATTGGGCCACGGGCTTGCGGCGCTGATCACCGGCGGTAGTTTCCGCAATTTCGTCGTCTTTGCCGATGGTTCAGGGCTGGCGTATACCGCCGGCGGCTGGCGCTGGCTGATTATTCCGGCCGGCTATCTGAGCGTCGCACTGCTTGCCACCGTATTGATCAGTCTTGGCCGCAATCCACGCGCCGGCCGGGTGGCCCTGCTGATCCTCGGCGCCGCCCTGGCCCTGCTGAGTTTGCGTTTTGCCTTGCCGACCATCTTCAGCACGGCCCTGGTGAGCGGCTTGCTCACTCTGGTCGCCGGTATCGGCATAGGCGGCGCGATCCTGTTCGTTGCGCTGCGGGCCGGCCTGGGTTGGACGGTCTTTCTGCTTAACTTGCTGGCGTTCCGGCTTGGTTTGAGCGCCTTCGGCGATCTGTGGATGCTGTTCGGCGTCACAACAACTATTGGCCTCGGCAATCGTAGCGATGCCAATGCGATGGCCGAATTGACCTTTATCCCCGCCCCGATCTGGGCGATCCTCTGGGCGCTGCTGGCCCTCGTTATGCTCGGCGGTGCGCTCTGGCGTACATGGCTGCGCCGTAGTTAAGCAACGGGATTTACCGAACACGCGTTTCGCCTGCCGCCGCGCGGTACCCGTCACTCATCCGGTCAGATCGATCCGGCGCTCGGCGAAGTGTTCGATAAACGCCCGATCATGCGAAACGACGATCACGGTGCCTTCAAAGGCGTCGAGTGCTTCCTCAAACTGTTCGCGAGCCACAATATCGAGGTGATTGAGTGGTTCGTCGAGCAACAACAGGTTGCAGCCGCGCAGCACCAACAAGGCCAGTTGCAACCGCGAGCGCTCGCCGAGTGAACACTGCCCCGCCAACCGAAAGACACTGTCGCCGCCGAACAGGAAGAAGTGCAGAAAACTGCGCGCCGCCCCGACTTCCATCGGCCGTGCATGCAGCACATGATCAAGCAGGCTACGCTCCGGGTCGAGGAGTTCGTGCTCCTGCGCCAGCAAGCCCGCCCGTACGCCGCTACTCAGCCGCAACCTGCCGCCGGTGGGCGCTAATTCGCCGGCGATCAGCCGCAACAGGGTGCTTTTCCCGGCGCCGTTTGGCCCAACAATTGCAATGCGCTCACCATATTGCACTTCGACGCGCAGATCGCGCAATAACTCAGAACCGCCGGGATAGGCGAAACACACGTCTTCCAACTCCAATACCGCCCGCCCGCCGCTCGGCGCGCGCCGAAATCAAGTTTCATGCTCCAACTATGGCGCGGCCGTTCCACCCGCTCGTCAGAGTTACGGTAGCGTTCCAGCTTGCGTTCGCGGGCTTTGGCCATGCGGGCGAGTTTCGCGCCAACGGCTTGTGAGCCGCTGAGGATCCATTTCATGTCGTGATCGCCGACGGGTGTTTTGGCCTGATCGAGTTTTGAAGCGCCCTGTTTCATGCGCGCGACATCGGCCTGAACGCGCGTAATATACGCTTGCTGATCCTGCCAGGCAACCTGCTGCGCGGCGCGTTCCTGATCACGGGCAACCAGATAGTCGCTGTAGCCGCCGGTATAGCTGCGCATACTGCGGGTATCGGCGTCGAGGACGAGCACCCTGCCGACGGTACGGTCGAGAAAGGTGCGATCGTGCGAGACAATCAGGGCAGCGCGCGGATACTGCTGTACAAAGCCTTCCAACCACTCCAGGGCGGCGACATCAAGGTGATTGGTGGGCTCATCGAGCAGCAGCAGATCCGGTTCGCCGAGCAGCAACATCGCCAGGCCGAGCCGAGTTTTCTGGCCGCCGCTGAGAATGTCGATCGGGGTTGTGGGGGCGGGCAGTTCCAGCCCTTCGAGAATGGCGGCGGCGCGATGTTCGCGTTCGTAGCCGCCGAGCAGCTCGAAGCGGGCCAGGGCTGCATCATAGCGTACAAGCGCCGCATCTAGATTATCGGTGGCGGCAAGGGCGTCGGAAGACTGCTGCAATTCGGCGGCGGCGGCGCTCCATTCAGCCTGCGCATGGGCAATTGCGTCGTCGATTGTCGCACCGATCTGCGCAGCGAACTGTTGGGCCAGGTAACCGATTTTCGCGCCGGAGCTAAGCACAATCGTGCCGGAATCGGGCGGCTCAGCGCCGATCAACAGCCGCAACAAGGTGCTCTTACCGGCGCCGTTCGGCCCAATCAGGCCAACATGCTCGCCGTCGTTGATATGAAAGGTGATGTCTTTAAGGATTGTGGCTGCGCCGTAGGCTTTGCACAGCCCATGAGCCTGAAGCATGGCATGATCTCCTGATCGTGTACGACCAATGCGGCCGTACCCGCGAATCTGCTATAACGGTCGGCAGTTCGTTCAGGCGATCTCCACGCAGCGCTCCTTGCTCGGAGGAAAACCAATCGGCGGCGGAAACCCGGCGCTCGATAAAGATAGGATAGCACAGATGGGTTGGGCATGACTCAGACTATTGAGGGATTGGTGCTACTTCGGTAGTTTCAAAAATAGTTTTGTATTGCTGGTTAGGAGCCGTCGAAGTAGTATTGTCGGCCAAATCTCACAATCCCCTAACCCCCAACGAGCGCGAAGCGCTGTGGCCAAATGCTATACTGAAGCCATGGAAAACGAGAATATGTCTACTTACCGTGAACCTATGACTGAAGATCACCCCCGCTCGCCAGGGTTGTTGGGCCTACGGTTACCGCTCTGGTTTGTTGGTTTGATGGCTGTGATCACGCTTACGCTCGGCGTAGGCATCGGCGTAACCGGAGCGTTGTTGATTGCGCGGCCCGCCACAGCCACCGCTTGCCCTGAATCGCCGGAGGTTTGTGCCGATTTCGCGGTGTTCTGGGAAGCCTGGGAATTGGCGAGCGAGCGTTATGTCGAGTCTGAGGCCGTGGTGCCGCCTGAGATGATCGCGGGCGCGGTGAATGGCATGCTCGATACACTCGGCGATGAGGGCCATACCCGCTTCCTGAGTGCTGAAGAGGCTGAAGCCTGGGATGAGTCGTTGCGCGGCGCATTCGAGGGTATCGGCGCTTATATCGATGAGCGCGACGGCCAATTAATTATTGTGGCGCCGATCGAAGGTTCACCGGCCGAGGCGGCGGGCATTCGGCCCGGTGATCAGATCCTCGCCGTCAATGGCGAATCAACCGCCGGCTGGTCGATCGATGAGTTGGTGTCGCGGGTACGTGGCCCTGAAGGCAGCGAAGTGCGCTTGCAAGTGATCCACCCCGGCGAGACAGAGCCGGTTGATTTGACGATCCAGCGGGCCGAGGTGATTGTGCCGAGTGTTTCCTGGCGCCTCCTTGAGGATCAGACGGCACTGGTGAGTGTGCGCTCGTTCGACGATGATACCGGCGATGAGTTGGAGCGTGCCTTAAGCGAGGCGATCGCGTCCGGCGCCCAGGCGGTTGTGCTCGATCTGCGCAATAACCCCGGCGGTCTGCTCGACGAGGCGATTCAGGCGGCCAGCCAGTTTTTGCCGGCCGGCACACCAGTACTGCTGGAAGAGAATCGTGACGGCGAACGCCAGGTTACCGAGGCGCGCCGCGGCGGGGTTGCGCTCGATATTCCGCTGGTGGTGCTGATCAACGAGAACTCGGCCAGTGCCGCCGAGATTTTGTCGGGGGCGCTGCAAGATGCCGGTAGGGCGACTTTGATCGGTGTGCCGACTTTTGGAACCGGGACGGTGCTGACACCCTACCGGCTGAGCGACGGCTCACGGCTGTTGCTCGGCACCGAGCAATGGCTGACGCCGAGCGGCCGGCTGATTCGCAATCAGGGCATCAACCCCGACGAACTGGTCGATCTGCCGCTTGATGTTGCGCCGCTGTCGCCGGCTGAAGCGGCTGAATTGTCAACCCAGGCCTTACTCGAAAACCCCGATGTGCAACTGGTGCGGGCGCTGGAACTGGTCGATCAAGTGATTGGGCAGCGCTAAGCATACGTTAGCGCTGCCTATCGCTGCGTAACACGGTGAGTGACAGGACTTAGTTCCCACGCCGGACTCTTCGGGGCCAATCAGCAGCGTAACGCTGCTGATTGGCCCCGATTTATTATGCGTTATCCTTTTGCGATGGTTGCTCGCACCAAGCGCCAGCGCACCGCCCACTTGCTCGGCAACCGGGTTCAGGCGCCCTTCGGCGAGATCGACCAACAAATCGTACTGAATCACGTCTGACATGTATTTTCTCGGCGTGTAGGTACTCTTATGATCAGAAACCTACCTGCACGAGGAAATCCTCGTGTGTTTCCTAAGAGGGCGTGCGGTATCTTGCTCCCCCTGATGCCGCATCCCTCATATGCCGGGCGTAGTGCTCCCCCCTACGCCCGGTTGTCATGGCTCCATTGGCTTTGGGCTTGTAAAACAGCTTAGAGCGTGCGGCATTACCTGTAAACCGTAGAATGCACTGAGTTGTCGCCGCGAATTGCGGGTTTTCCGCAATCGACAATTGTGGTTTTCTACTAATCAGTCGTCGTCGTCATCGTCGTCGTCGTCGTCGTCATCGTCATCGCCGCCGCTATTCACAGGTGGCGGAGGAGGCGGATTGACCACCGGCGGCGGTAAAGGAACCACGATCACCGGCGGCGGCACAACAATATTCACAATCGTGATGCTGACAATCATCAGAATATTGTTGATCGGCACGACGATAATGCGAATTGGCTCGCCGACCGCCAGGCGCACACGCCAGAGCACAACATTCGGATCAAGCCATAGGCGTTGACCGCTGACAACAATCACGTCATTGTCGATCAACTCGATCGTTCCGCCAATCACATGTGCGGTCGTCAACGGCTCGATCACACGCACAACCAGCAGATCATCATCATCGTCGATCACGACCCGTACAATTGTCCCCAGCACCAGACCGACCGGGACCGCTACGCCTGCCGGGATCGTCAAGACCCTGCCGTCGATCGTGATGCTAACCGGATCGAAGGCCAGCACCTGGCCGACCAGCACCAGATCGCGCACTCTGTCGATACTGCGTGCGACGATCGTCTGATCGTCGTCGTCGTTATCCTGAACCAGGGCCACAACCCGCACCACGCTTCCGATATCCAGGCCGGGTGCGACAAAGCTGTCGGCGCCAACCCGCACCCGCAATCCATCGATCAGCCAGATCGCGCCGGCGATCGCCTCGACCATGCCGATGATCTGAACCGTGCGTTCAGCAGGCGCAGCCATGGCGCTCGGCATAACGGTGGCGACAGGCGCACCTGGTTCATTCGCCGGCGCCGTTGGCGCGGTTTCCGGCCCGCGATTGGTTGAAGTCGGATCGAGCAGGCGTACCGGCTGAGCGGTTGGATTTGCCACCCGGCCCACCAATGAGCAGCCAGACGTGAGTGCAAGCACCAATATCAGGGCCAGGATATGCGCTGCAACCCGAAACCAATCATTCATACAAGTTCTCCTTCAAACGGGGTAATGCCGGCAAGCGGGCCGCCGGGCATCCTACGGGTGTTCGAGCAGACGCAGGTTGTCCACGATCAGGTTGAGCGGCGCGGGCAGTGGTGCGGGGTCGGCGAGGGCGATCATACCGGCATGGCCGCCGGGAAACGGCCCCGGATCGGCCCGTGCAACCAGGCCAGGGGTGAGGTCGGGCACGGCTGCTACCGGCGCAGAAACCGGCGTCGGCACAGGTTCGGAGGTGGCTGCAAGTGGGGCGGGCGGCGCGGGCGGCGCGCTTGCGGCATCTACCAGATGGGCATTTGTCAGCACATAGCCATCGTCGAGTACACCGAACTGCGGGCACCCTTGCGCTGAACCGGCGAGCGCCGGCGCATCAGCGAGCGGTGGGCGTAATTCGGCCCCGGCCGAGCCTTTGCTGCGAAATGCCGGAATGACGCCGAGTGCGAGCAAGCGGGGGCAAAGCACGTCTTTCAAGCAGGACTCCTCTTTCGACGCCGGCACCAACTCTATCTGAGTAGAGCAGCGGCGCTGCCGAAAAATACCTGCTGTGGATTACGGGTTTGCCGAAATGAAGCGGCTGGATTCGGTATCCTTTACAAACTATCCAGGCCGATATCGAGTGCGCGGGCAGAGTGCGTTAAGGCGCCGACCGAGATATAATCGACGCCGCTCTCAGCCACGGCGCGCAACGTCTGCAACGTAATGCCGCCGCTGGCCTCAGTACGCGCCCGGCCTGCGATCGCCGCCACTGCCTCACGCAACTGCGCCGGGGGCATGTTATCCAACAAGATCATGTCGGCCCCGGCGGCTGCGGCAGCGGCCGCATCTACGACAGACTCCACCTCGACTTCGACCGTCACCATTGGGCCGACGGAGGCGCGGGCGAGTCGCACTGCGCCGGGCATATCAACGCCCGAGGCTGCGAGGATCGCCAGATGGTTATCTTTTAACATCACTCCGTCGTACAACCCGAAGCGGTGATTAAGTGCGCCGCCCACGCGCACGGCGTATTTTTCCAGCGCCCGCAGTCCCGGCGTGGTTTTACGCGTGTCGAGGATCCGGGCCTGAGTGCCGACGATTGTATCGACATAGCGCCGGGTAACAGTGGCGATTCCGCTCATCCGTTGCAGCAGGTTCAGGGCCACCCGTTCGCCGATCAGCAGGCCGCGGGCCGGGCCGCGCACCACGGCGACACTGGTTCCCGCCGCCACCTGTGTACCTTCGGGCTGCTGAATCTCGCATTCGAGCGCCGGATCAACGCCGGCGAACACCGCTGCGACAACCGGCAATCCCGCAACGACACCCGGCTCGCGGAATACGAATTGCGCCGCCGCCTGAGCTGCGGCCGGAATCACCGCCATCGTCGTCAGATCGCCGCTGCCGACATCCTCGGCCAACGCACGGGCGACGATCTCGTGAACAAGGGATTGGTTCAGGTTCATAGGTTTGCAATCGGCGCGGTAGAGACGCACTATTTTGCGTCCCTACCGGGCCAAACCATCGGCTTAGTCGGCGGCATGGGCCAGTACATGCGGCTCGGCGATCGTCGAGATGTAGCCGACGGGTTGGTTGTGCTGAAGGATGGTGTGCAGCCGCCAGGTATCCATGCTCTGCGGAAAATCGCTGCGGAAATGCCCACCGCGACTTTCGGTACGCAGCAAGGCCGCGTGCATAATTACCTGCGCCGTCAGTGCTGCGTTGGCGGCGGTGATGCCGTCGGGATCGTCGGGCGCCGCCTGAACCGGCCAGGCTGCAAGTTGAGCCAACCCGGCCTGCAATCGCGGGCCATCGCGTAACGGCCCGGCCGACGCAACCATGATTGCGGCCAGCCGGTTACGCCAATCGGAACTGCGCGCCGGCCCAGATGCGGCCACGGCTGCAAAGCCAAATTCGTCGTCGGAGTGCAGATGCAGTGCTGCGGCGTAATGTGCATGCTGCACGGCGGCGAACCCGGCCCGGCGCCCGAACACCAGGCATTCGAGCAGCGAGTTGCTGGCCAGCCGATTGGCGCCATGCACGCCGGTGCATGTCACTTCGCCGGCGGCGAACAGGCCGGGCAGATTAGTTGCGCCGTCGAGATCGGTGCGAATGCCGCCCATCAGGTAATGCGAGGCCGGCGCCACCGGGATCGGATCATAGCGCGGATCGATGCCATCCTCACGCAAACGAGCGCAGATAGTCGGGAAATGCGACTCGATCACCTCGGCGGGCAGATGGGTCAGGTCGAGCAGCACATGATCGCCGGCGCTGCGCCGCAGCGCGGCATAGATCCCGCGGGTGACGATATCGCGCGGGGCCAGTTCAGCTCGCGGGTCGTAGTCGGGCATGAAGCGCTCGCCGTCGATTGTACGCAGAATTCCGCCCTCGCCGCGGGCCGCTTCGGTGATCAGAAAACCCTGGCCGGCTTTGGTGCGATAAACCGTCGGGTGGAACTGAACAAACTCCATATCGGCCAGGGCAGCCCCGGCGCGATAAGCGATCGCGATACCTTCGCCAAGGGCCGTGAGCTGGTTCGAGGTTAAGCCATAGAGCGCACCTGCGCCGCCGCTGGCCAGAATAACCGCGCGGGCATACACGCGCTGCCAACTCCCGTCGTCGCTACGAACAAGCGCACCGATCACCTGCTGGCCGGCACGAATCAGATCGACCGCCTGGACACACTCCCAGATCTTGATATTTCGCTCGGCGCGGGCACGGGCGATCAGGTTCTGGGTCACAGCGAGGCCGGTCGCATCACCGACATGCACGATCCGGCGCCGCGAATGGCCGCCCTCAAGGCCCAACGCAAAGTGCGTATGATCGCGCCGCTCAAAAGGCACACCATGGTTGGCAAGCTCGTACATCAGGCCGGGCGCCTCGGCGGCAAGCGTAGCAACGGCGGCGCTATCGCAAAGCCCGGCGCCGGCCACCAATGTATCCGCAACATGGTCGGCGGGCGAGTCGGCGGAGTCGAGTGCGGCGGCGATCCCGCCCTGGGTCCCACGGCCGAATTGCTTTCGGGCAGGGCGGCGCGAGCCAGCACCAGCACCCGAGCGTTTGTGGCGGCGGCAAGGGCAGCGGCAAGGCCGGCAGCCCCGGCGCCGATCACCAGAATATCGGTATCCGTGCGCCCGGCATCAGCCGGTACATAGGACAGCACAGAAGTTGGTACGTTCAACATATGTCATCCCCTGGTAGGGGCGAAGCACTCGCCGCGACGCGGCGAATCCTTCGCCCTAGCACCCGTATCCGTCACCGCATCACAACGCGATCATGCGCTCGATCGCCAGACGGGCCTGATCGGCCAGTTCCGGTTCAACCGTCACCTGCTCACTCATATCGCGCAGGCTGTTGCGCACCTTCTCCAGCGTGATCATCTTCATATAGCGGCAGCTGATCGAGTCGTCGATCGGCACGAACTCCTTTGCAGGGTTCGCCTTACGCATGCGGTGCAGCACACCGATCTCCGTGGCGACGACAAACTGGCTGGCAGTGCTGGATTCGGCGTGGCGAATCATGCCCTCGGTCGAGAGAATATGGGTGCCTTTGGCGTCGATCGCGCCGTTGGCCAGATAATGCATGGTGCTGCTGACACAGCCGCACTCCGGTGAATCAGAAATTCGGCGTTCGGGCGGGCGCTGCGCTGGCGCTCGACAAACGCCGGCCTGATTGCGGCATGCACATGGCACTCGCCGGCCCAGATCTCCATCTTGCGGCCGGTGATTTGTCGGAGATAACTGCCCAGGAACATATCGGGCAAGAACAGGATCTCTTTATCTGCGGGAATGGCGCGGATCACCCGCTCGGCATTACCGGAGGTGCAGCAATAATCGGAGAGCGCCTTCACCTCGGCGGTGGTATTCACATAACTGACGACGACCGCATTCGGGTGTTCGGCCTTCCAGGCCCGCAACTGCTCGGCGTTGATCGAACTTGCGAGCGAACAACCGGCCTCGCGGTCGGGAATCAGCACCGTCTTCTCAGGTGAGAGGATCGCCGATGTCTCGGCCATAAAATGCACACCACAAACCACCAGCACCGGCGCGTCGCTCCTGGCGGCGTACTGAGCCATGCCGAGCGAATCGCCGACATAATCGGCGATATCCTGGATCTCGCCGTACTGATAGTTATGGGCCAGAATCACCGCATTGCGCCGGGCCTTGAGTTCGGCGATCTCGGCGGCAAGTTCGGCGGCCGGGGCGCCGGTGGTGTGGTACAGATCAAGCGTTGCAGTCGTCATGAGCGCGTATCCTCCCCTGATTTCAGCCATATCGAATTAGTGTTGTAATTACACTATTTCCCACTGTAGAAAGAGCCGCCCGGCCCTGGCACAAATAGTGTTATTTTGACACTAAAGTGCCATGAAAAAATCAGCCACGCGGCCTGTTGTCATTTTGACACTGGGCAGAGGATACCACCGCCGCAGGCTGTTGTCAAGAGGACACCAGTGGTATGATCACGTTATGAATGATCGCACCCGAATTCCGTTTATCTTCCCCGGCCGTGGTCGGGTCGAACTGACGATTGGGCGTTGCCGGCGGTTATGTCCGGCTGAGACCACGGCACTGCTGGAGGCGGCTAATCAGGTTCGGTCTGCGCCCGACGAGGCAACGCGCCGCGAGGCAGCGGCCCATTTTGCTGCCTGTTTGCATACCCTTCAGGCGGCTCTACCTCAGGCAGCGCGCCGCTTGTTGGAAGGCGGCTAGTTTAAGTTGACCGATAAGCGTGCTACAATCGACAAACCAGGGCCATTGCATTAATTGGAACTTTCGGCGGCGTTGATGCGTACCCTACGTTGAGTGTTGCTGAAACGCGCAATTAGCGTGCTGCACTCGTTTATCACAGTATAGTAGTAGCTCGACTTCCAGGTGCATCAGCGAGGGTCATGACGCTTCTGAACGATAATCTGAGTGCGTTGCGGGCGCTGCTTCCCAGCGACGCACTTGCCTCGCTTGATCGTGACGGCGATCTGCCGGCTTCGCTGCGGGCGCAACTCGCCACTGATCTGCGCGCCCAGATCGCCGCCTGTTCCGCTTACCTGCCTGCACGGCTTGTCCGCGCCCAACTCGCCCAACCTCAACCCGGTCGCACCGGTGGTGCGTTCTGGGAAGGCAGCCTGCTGTTCGCCGATCTCTCGGGCTTTACCGCGCTCTCAGCGCGCCTGAGTGTGCTCGGTCGCCAGGGCGCCGAAGAGGTGAGCGCGCTGGTTAACCGGCTCTTCGTCGCATTGATCGCGGAGGTGCAGGCCCGCCACGGCGCGCTGCTGAAGTTCGGCGGCGATGCGTTGACGGCCTTTTTCGATGCCGATCTGCTCGGCTCGGCCCACGCCGCCGCTGCCGCCACGGCCGCCCTGGCGATGCAAGTGCGCATGGCCGCCTTTGCCGATATGCAAACTCGCGCCGGCACCTTTACCCTCACCCTGCGGGTTGGTGTGCATTCCGGGCGTGTCTTTGCCGCCGAAGTCGGTGATACGAGCCATGTTGAACTGGTTGTCACCGGCCCTGAGGTTAATCGAGTCGCCATGGCGCAGGAGATCGCCGCGCCCGGCGAGGTTGTGGTTTCCGACCATACCGCCGGCCTGCTCACCGACGCCGTGCTGGAACCGCGCAAGGCCGGTTTTTTGCGGATTACTTCGCTGCCTGCCACCAATCTGCCCGAGCCGCCGCCCGATCCCCTGACCGATAGTGACCCGACCAGTCTGGGCCATATTGGATTGCTGGCGGCCCAATTCGCCGGCCTGCGCCCGTATCTGGTGCGCAACTTGCCCCGGCGCTTCCTCGATGTCGCCGATAGTGGTCTTGGCGAGTTCCGCCCGGTGACGGTGCTTTTCGCGAATTTCGCCGATTTTAGCGCGATCCTGAATACTCTCGGCGCCGATGCAAGCACCGCCGCCGCTGTGCTCAATGCCTATTATCGCCGCGCTCAGGAGGTGGTTCACCGCTACGACGGCATCGTCAATAAGGTGGATATGTACACCCACGGCGATAAGCTGATGGCGTTATTCGGCGCGCCGACCGCCCACGAGGATGATCCGACCCGCGCTGTGCGCTGTGCGCTGGAGCTAAAGCAAGCCCTCGCCGAGGCAAACGCCGAGATCGCAACCCTGCTGCCGTCAACCCATAGCGCCCAACTTACCCAGGCGATCGGGATCAATACCGGAACCGTGTTCGCCGGCCGCGTCGGTGGTCATACCCGCTATGAATACACCGTGATGGGTTCGACGGTCAATCTCGCCGCCCGGCTGATGTCGGCGGCAGTTGAAGATGAAATTTTACTCTCGCCCTCAACCCGTGCCACGGTCAGCGGTCAGTTTACGTTGTTGGAAGGCGCTCCGCTGCATTTGAAGGGCTTGAGCGAACCGGTGGTGCCGGCCCGGGTGCTGGCCGTGGCCGAGGTGGAACAGCGCAGCGACGACGCAATGGTAAATCTGCGTACGGCGCCGCTGGTTGGCCGCGATCGCGAGTTAGCGCTGTTGCTGCGTGGTGCAACCGAGGCGCTGCGTGGCTGCGGCCGGGTGCTGGCGATCGTCGGCGAGGCCGGCACCGGGAAGTCGCGCCTGGCTGAAGAGTTGGCTCAACGGCTGGTCGTCTCCTCGGTTTCCGAAGGTGTGCCGCCGTTTGCGATCTACCTCGGCGATTGCCAGAGCTACGAGCAACGAACACCCTATGCCGCGCTGCGTGGCCCGCTCAGTGATCTGCTGGGCCTGAGTGGCCGGTTGCGCCATATCAATTCTGCGGCCCTGTTACGCGAGCTTGAGATCAGGGTGCAGCGCCTGGCGCCGGATCTGCTGCGCTTTGTGCCGTTGCTCGGCGATGCGATCGGCATGGCGCTGCCGGAAACGGCATTGACTGCGGCGCTGAACCCGCAGCAGCGCCACGATCGACTGCAAGAATTGTTGACGGCGCTCTTTTGCGGCGCAGCCCGCGAGCCGCTGCTGGTTGCGATCGAAGATGTCCACTGGGCCGATCTGCCGTCGCTGGAGTTGCTCGGCCGCCTGGCCGCAGCGATCGGCGAATTACCCCTGTTGCTCTCGCTTACCTATCGGCCCGACCCGCCGATCAATGCGCCCTGGGATGCACTCGCGGCAACAGTGACGGTTCGGCTGGCCGATCTCGGGATCAGCGAGAGTAGTGCGCTGCTGGCCGCATTACTCGGCAGCGAGCCGCCGCCAACGATTCTGCCGCTGCTGGAGCGCACTCAGGGCAATCCGTTCTTTATCGAAGAGTTGGTGCGCGGCCTGATCCTGGCCGGGGCCTTGATGCAAGATGCAACAGGTACCTGGCGGGCCGCCATTGCGATCGATAGCGTTGAATTGCCGAAAAGTATCGAAGGGCTGCTGATCGCGCGCCTCGACCGGCTCGATGAGCCGCGCCAGGAGTTGATCCAGGTGGCCTCGGTGATCGGCCGGCGTTTCCAGCGCCCGGTGGTGGAGGGGGTGTACGCCCACACCTCGACCCTTGAAGAAAGCCTGGATCGCCTGATCTCGATTGAGTTGATCCAGTTCGAGGCGCTGGAACGTAATCTCGCCTACATCTTCCGCCACGCCCTGCTGCGCGATGTCGCCTATGCCGGAATTTTGTACGCCCGCCGGCGCATCCTGCATGGCAAGGTCGCCCGTCAGATCGAAGCTTTGAGCCAGGGTGACGTTGACCCGCACGTAACCCTGCTGGCCTGGCACTATTTGCAGGCCGAAGAGTGGCGGCCGGCGTTACACTATCATAACGCCGGCGCCGACCAGGCCCGCCGGCGCTTCGCCAATCGCGATGCCCTGGCGCTCTACGAGCAGGCGCTCGATATTGCCCTGCGCCTGCCGCCAACTGCCGAGCGCGACGCCCAGATCGCGGCGATCCACGAGCATTGCGGCGATCTGCATCTGCTGCTCGCCGAGTACGACGCAGCCCGTGACCGTTATGAAACGGCGCTGGCCGGATCGACCGTCGCGCGCGAGCCATGGTTGCGCATGCATCGCATGCTTGCAACGGTGGAAGAACGGCAATCACGTTACGAAGCGGCATTCGATCGCTTGCGCCCCGGTATGGCCCGTGCAACTGCGGCCCTGCGCGCGGAGATGGCCCGTTGTCATTTGCTTGGGGCCGGGATTTACTACCGCCAGGGCGATTCGCAACGCGCGATGGAATGGGCGCGCATGGGACTGGAATTGGCGGTGCAGGTGGCTGATCTGGCCGATCAGGCCCGTGCCCTCAAGCTGATCGGCAATATCTCGCAGGTACAGGGCGATAGCGCCGCCAGTATTGCTGCGCTCGAACAGGCCCGCGCCCGCTTCGAAGAGTTGAGTTTGCTGGGCGATCTGTGTGACGCCCTGAATGATCTCGGTGTCGCCTACCTGCAACTGGGGCGCTGGCGCGAGACGATCGCCGCCTATGAGCAGTCGTTGCAGATCAGCGACAATATCGGCGATGCGCTGGCCGCAGCACGCACATCCAATAATCTTGCCGTGGTGCTGATGGGGCGCAACGATCTGGAACGAGCCGCTGAATTGTATCGCCGTAGCTCCGAAGGTTTTGCGCGTATCGGTTCACCACTTGGTGTGGCCGTTACCACCCAGAATCGCGGCGAAGTGCTGCTGCACCAGGGCCGTCCGACTGAAGCGATCAGCTTGCTTCAACGCAGCATCGCCGATTATGAGGCGATCAATGCGCGTAATTTCCTGCCGGAAGCGCTACGCCTCGCCGGCGAAGCCAGCCTCGCCCTTGGCGAACTGGCCGCCGCCCATCGCTATGCCTTGCAATCCGAGGAACTGGCCGCCGAGCTTGGTATGGCCGCCGAGTCGGCCGCCGCCCGGCGCGGCCTGGCCCAGGTAGCCCGTGCCGCCGGCGATCTGAATACCGCTCGCGTATTGTTACAGCGTAGCCGCAGCGAGTTGGCCCAACTCGATAATCGCTATGAGTTAGGCAAAACCCTATACCAGATCGCCGTTCTGGAACGTGAACATGGCGATCCAAACACCTGGATCGCCGCCCGCGATCAAGCCGCCGCCATCTTTCGCGAACTTGATGCTCAGCGTGATCTGAATTTGCTGAACGCACTCACAACGTAACCCGGTGATCGCTCGCCCGCTCGCCTGATACCCCGATCAGTTCGCGTTCAGCGGTTCCGAGTCCCGAAAATCATTCCAACGCCGAACATCCCGGCCACCATGCCACCCTGTCACCCTGCCGCACTGCCGCCCGCTTATCTTGTCGCTTGCAAGCCGGAGGAGAGATATGCTAGCCCTGCGCCGCCTGCTCGCCCCGCTATTGTTCGCCCTGCTCGTACTGCCGTTGGCAATTCCGCCGTTGCAACCCGGCGCTGCCGCCGAGATTGTGCCGCAGCAAATCACCCCGGTCGAGTTTCTTGAGCGTGAGCCGAATAACACGATCGACCCGATCGATCGCGCCAATGCGATCGGTGATCCAAGCGCCGATACATGGGCGGTGCGGGCCAGCGGCACGATCTCGAATGCGGCCGATATTGATTTTTACCGCTTTATTGTTGCCGAACCCGGTGCAAGCGTAACTCTGAAGCTCGCGAATCTTGCGGCCGACTACGATCTTGTTCTGGGCGGCGGCGCCGACAGTGAGTTCGACAACGGGTTGTCCGGCCTTGAAGGTGTCGCACAGGTTGGCGCCTCGATCACCTCGATCGGCGCCTCAATCACTTCGATCGGCGCCTCAATCACCTCGATCGGCGCCTCAATCACCTCGATCAGCGCCAATCGCGGCGCGCCGACGAACAGATCGAGACCGTGCTCTGGCGGCCCGGCAACTACTATGTGGCCGTCGCCAGCGCCGGCGGCGAGCTTAGGGCCGGCGACTACACCCTCACGGTTGAGTTTCAGGGCAGTGGCCTCACTCAGGCGCCGCCTGCGCCGGATATCGAGGTGCGGCTGGAGCCGCCATCCGATCCGACGTTCGAGCAGATCTCGACGCTCTATCTGGTTAACTCGGCCCGCATGAAGCAACTCTACCCGACCGCTCCCGAGATCGCGGCGGTGGATTTGATCACCGGTACGCTGGAGAACCTGGCCCAATTCCCGCCGACGATCGAAGGCGTCGATATTATTTCGAATACCGGCGGCGTTCCAACCGGTTTAGCCGACTACGGCGTGGTGGTCGATCTGGCCGATATCGTGCCGACCGGCAATGCCCCGCCATTCAATGAGATCTATCAACTCTGGCAGAACAACGACGAGAATCCGTTCTACGCCAACTTTGTGGCCCGCACGATCGACAAGATTGTTGCGGCGTTAAGCGAGGACGACGCGACTCCCGGCGCCAGTTCCGCCAATCCGCAATATACCGTCGGCAGCGGCAGCGGTCCGACCCTGCTGCCGAACCTGAAGTACGTGGTGCTGGTGGGCGGCGACGATGTCTTTCCGTTCTTCCGCATCCCCGATCTGACGACGATTGCGAATGAGGCCGATTACGCCGCGTATCTGCGCACCATCGATCCGGTCGGCGGTATGATCGATCCGGCCACGCCGTTGGGTGCGGCCATGAAGTATCGCATGTTGCTCAGCGATAATCCCTACGGCGCCGGGCGACCCTATCGTTTCTACGGCAATCCGCTCTTCTTGCCGCGGCTGGCGGTTGGGCGGCTGGTTGAAAGCCCGACCGATATTCTGCGCTACCTGCAGAATGTAAGTTCCAATTCCAGCTACAGCATCGATTATTTCGGATCGGTGCAGGAAGGTGGGCGCGCCTCGATCACCGGCTACGATTTCCTGCTCGATCAGGCCGACGCAATCTCGCGCACCATGCTTCCGGCACTTAGCGAAGATATCGGCGACGGGATTACGATCAGCGTCGATATCGACACCAGCCTGGTGAACAATCTCTGGACGCGCAGCAATTTCGAGGGCCGCTGGCTGGAATCGCCGCTGGATTCGATCTTCCCCAACACAACCTTCAACTCGCCATTCATCCAAACCGACACTGCGATTGGTTCGGTGAATGCCCACTTCGATCACTGGCAGATTCTGCCGGCCCAGGATAGCAACGACAACTTCCCGGCCCGACGCCTCGTCTCGCCGGATTACGATTTCAACCAGTGTACATTTGGCTGTACGCCGGGCATCTTCCAGCGCACGCTCTACTATTCGGTCGGCTGCCACAGCGGCTATAACGTCCCGCGTGATGCGATCAGCCGCAGCATCAGCGACAATCTGTTCTACAGCGCCGACTTTCCGCAGGCTTTCAACCGCCATGCCGGAAACTGGATCGGCAATACCGGCTACGGCTACGGCACCCTGGACGGCGTCGATTACAGCGAACGGCTTGCGGTGATCCTGACCGAGGAACTGTTCCGTGATGTGCGCGGCCCGGAGTTCCAGATAAACGACGAACTCTACATCGGCCAGGCGATCGGTGAAGCGTTGCGGATCGCCAAGTTGCGCTACATCCGCAACGCCACCTCGCTCGGCGTGTACGACGCCAAGGTTGTCCAGATCATGACCCTTTATGGGATTCCGTGGGTGCGCGCCTATGCGCTGACGCCGATCCCGGCTCCGCCGGAAGATCAGCGCGCCGAGCGCCCTGATGCGGAACGCTCGGCCCCGATCCCAACTCCGGCCAACAGCCTGGGCCGTTTGGAGCGAATTATTTCGGTGACGATCGATCTGGAGGATGTGCTGGTTGATGTGACCGGCCGGGCGGGCGGGTGATCGGCCAGGAGATTGTGCTGACGCCGGAGAACTTCACGGTTCAGGATAGTTTTGTGCAGGACGATTTCGCCGAGCCGCAGGTGCGAGTCTTTGCGAATAGCCAGGCCGGCGCGCCGAATCTGCCCACCTTCGCCTACGATATTACGGCGCTGGAGGATGACGGACTGGAAGCGTTGACGGTACGCGAGGTGCAGTTTATCGGCGGCACCTACAGCCCGCTCAGTGGCTTCAACCCGCAGATCACTCAGATCGTTACGGAAACCGACGAGCCATTGATCGAGACCGACACCGAGCCGACCTTTGAAGCCGGCGCCGGGATCTGGTTCCCCGATAAATTCTTCGCCGCCAGTAGTGTCGGCGAACGAACTGAAAAGCGCGACCAACTGGTCTCGGCGGCGGCCCAATTCAATGCCGACACCAATGGAACAACCGGCGAGATCCGGCTCTACGACGAGATGATCTTCAAGGTGATCTACATCGATCCGACCGCTGTTGATGCGCAGGCGGCGCTTGACGATCAAGCGGCGCCGGTGATCGAAGAGGTGCGGATCGAAGGGATCGATACAGTCGGTATCGATCAACTCGCCGCCACGCAGACCCGCATCGGCGTACTGGTAAACGACGGCGATGGCGGCACCGGGCTGGATGGCGTCAGCGCGGTCTATGTGGAGGGTGACACCTGGATCAACCTGGAGTTCAGCCGACCGACGCCGAATCAGGCTCCCAATTTGTGGACAACCACGATTCCGTTGGCGCCGGGAGAGGTGCGCGTGATCGTCAGTGCGACCGACCGGGCCGGGAACACCAGCTACTACACGGCGAAAGGCAGTTTCCAGCCCCCGAGCCAATCCCAATCGGCGCTCTACTTGCCGCTTCTGGCCCGGTAGCGGCTCCGCGCCCAACACATCGTTGTTGCCTGTGAGCATCCGCTGCGCGGCCAATCACAGGCAACATATCTTCACCTTTGTAGTATAGCTTTAACCGGTCTCCGTCGTGTTATTCCAATGCCGGATGCAGGCGCTACAACCGTCAGGCGCGGCCTTTGTGCCGCGCTTTACAATCTCCGCAGCCATATGGTAAAATTGGCTTAAATCCACAAGCAATCCGGGAATAATTACACCATGCCCGTTCGGGAGCCGGGCGCCAACGACACGATCAGCTCCCCGCATACTACGCTACGGCGTTAGCCCGGTGTGCCGTATAATAGTCGGCAACGCATTCACCACACAACGAAGGAGTTGTACGATGCAGGGCCTCACCGATCTCAGCCCGATCCAGCAAGGCGCCGTCTGGACGGTGCTGGTTATTTCGATCCTGGGAATCGCCTACGCCTTCTTCCTGCGCAGCCAGATTCTGGCCCAGGATAAAGGCACCGCACGCATGCAGGAAGTCTGGGGATTTATTAAGGATGGCGCGAACGCTTACCTGAGTCGCCAGTTCCGTACGATCGCCATTTTGATCGCCATTCTGACGTTTGTGCTCGCCGCAAGTGTATTTGTGGTGCCGCCAACACGCGAAGCTGAAGAAGTCTTCGGCGAGAATGCGACGATGATCGTGGCAATCGGGCGTGCGATCGCCTTCCTGATGGGTTCAATGTTCTCCTACGCAGTTGGCTTTATCGGCATGAGTGTGGCTGTCGAAGCTAATGTCCGCGTAGCTGCCGCTTCACGCAAGGGCTACAATCCGGCCCTTCAGGTTGCCTACAAGTCCGGCTCGGTTACCGGCATGCTCACGGTCGGTCTCGGTCTGCTCGGCGGTACGCTGATCTTCCTATTCTTCGGCATTGCCGCACCCGACGCCTTGCTCGGCTTCGGTTTCGGCGGTTCGCTGATCGCGCTCTTTATGCGTGTCGGCGGCGGTATTTATACCAAGGCTGCCGATGTCGGCGCCGACCTCGTCGGCAAGGTTGAGGCCGGTATCCCCGAGGACGATCCGCGCAACGCGGCCGTGATCGCCGATCTGGTGGGCGATAATGTCGGCGACTGCGCCGGAATGGCCGCCGATGTGTTCGAGAGCTTCGAGGTGACGCTGGTCTCCGCATTGATCCTCGGTTTGGTGCTGGGCGATGCCGCGCCGGCGGGCTCTTCGACGGCGCATACGATCTGCGCTTTGTGATCTTCCCGCTGGTGTTGCGTGGTATCGGGGTAATTGCCTCGGTGATCGGCAATTTCTTCGTCAGTACCGACGAAAAGCGCCGCAATGCAATGGCTGCCATGAACCGCGGTTTCTATATCGCCGCCGCAATTGCCGTTGTTGCCAGCGCCGTCGCCAGTTTCTTCTTTATGGTCGATCCGACTAGCAACGCTGTTGATTGGCGGCCGTTCCTGGCTACCCTTTCCGGTGTGATACTTGCGATCGCCCTCGATAAGCTGACCGAGTACTTCACCAGTACGCACTTTAACCCGGTGAAAGAGACATCCCGTTCCTCGCAGACCGGTTCGGCCACCAATATTTTGTCGGGGCTTGCGCTCGGCATGGAATCATCGGTCTGGGCGGTGGTGGTGATTGCGATGTCGATCTTTAGCTCGGTGCTGATCTTCGGCACCTATTCGGCTGATCCGACCGTCACATTCACCGCAATCCTGTATGGCGTCTCGCTTACCGGTATCGGAATGTTGCTGCTCACCGGCAATACAATTTCGATGGATAGCTTCGGTCCGATCTCCGACAATGCCAATGGTATCGGCGAGATGGCCGGCCTCGATAAGAATGCCCGCAATGTGATGGACGACCTCGATGCGGTCGGTAACACCACCAAGGCGGTCACCAAGGGTATCGCGATCGGCTCGGCTGTGATCGCCGCCGTGGCCCTGTTCGGCTCCTATCTCACCGATGTGGGCCGCATGCAGGAGCCGCTGATCCAGTCCGGTGTGCTGACTGAGGCCGATCGCCTGGTCGGGATCAATGTTGCCGCGCCGACCGTCTTTATCGGTCTGCTGATCGGCGGCGCGATCCCGTTCCTCTTCTCGGCCTTGATGATCCGTTCGGTGTCGCGGGCTGCAGCGCAGATCGTGAATGAGGTGCGCCGGCAGTTCCGCATTCCCGGCCTGATGGAAGGCAAAGTGCTGCCCGATTATGCCCGCGCTGTGATGATCTCGACCACTGCCGCCCAGAAAGAATTGGTCAGTCTGGGCTTGATCGCCGTGCTGGTGCCGGTGATGGTCGGCTTCCTGCTTGGCGTCGAGGCTCTGGGCGGTTTCCTGGCCGGTATCATCCTCTCCGGCCAGCTCATGGCGGTCTTCCAGTCCAATGCCGGCGGCGCCTGGGATAACGCCAAGAAGTATATCGAAGAGGGTAATTTCGGCGGCAAGCACAGCGAACCGCATAAGGCCGCAGTGGTCGGCGATACCGTCGGCGACCCGCTGAAGGACACGGCCGGCCCGGCGCTCAACCCGATGATCAAGGTGATCAATCTGGTGGCGCTGATTATCGCGCCGGTGGTGGTGACGGTGGTGCGGCCCGGTGAGCCGTTGGGCATGGGTTTGATCCTGGCGATGGTGATCTGTGGCGTGGCGCTGGTCTGGGCGATCTGGCAGAGCAAGCGCGAGGGCGAGCAGATGACCGAGCCGGTCAACGCTCCGTCGGCCGCCGACTAACGACGGCCACAACCAGGGTTGATAGGTGGAGGCAGCACATGCTGCCTCTATTTTTTTTGGCAACATCGCCCAGCCGGGTGGCCCAACATTCATTCCAGGTTACGTCGTACTACAGACTTTAGTTATAATAGAGAAGACGAGCGACGCTGTGTACCGGCTAAACCAGAGCTTCGCCCAACATTGCAGCCTGACTCCCAAGATCACAACATCATTACCCGGCCCTGTTGCCAGTATCCGGTTGCCTGTATTCTAGCCTAGTACGGCGAGGCCCACCCTTGGCAGATCGGCTTTCTCCACTGACAAATCGCGTGCGCCGGTTGCTCGGCACCGGCGATCTTCACGACAACCTGACCGATCATGTTGTCGCAAGCAATGGTTCACATACGCGTGGGAGTACGGCGACCCTTTTTGAAGCACGGCTCTCGAAGCTCTCGCAAGTGTTGGAAGAATTGCGCGCCGTGGATCTTCAGCGCGAAGCCGAGTTAAAGGCGCTGCGCGAACAGATGGCCCTATTGCGCGAGCAGAATCGCCGTGAGTTGTTACTGGCGATCAATGCGATGGTCGATGAGCTTGATGCCGTGATTGTGATGGGCCGGCGGATGAACCACACCAGCGACGAGACGCCGCGCACGCCCTTTGAGCGCATGTGTGCTCAGGCCTCGGCGCGGATCGATGCAGGCCACCAGGAAAGTCTCCAGATGCTGTTAAACAATCTCGCTGAGGTACGCCGGCGCCTGCTCGCACTCTCCGAGATCGGCGCACATGACACTCAGGGCTTGCGCAAATCTTGATCGGCGGAAAGAGCACCGCACTCCTTCTTCCCTGCACGCATCCGGCAGCTAACCGAGCGGCGCAAACACCATTTCCGGCAAGCAACCCGGCGCGGATCTTCAGCGCGCATATGTCGTTGCGCCGTCAAGAAGCCGCCAGGCCGTATCGTCACCACTCATGCGGCGCCGGGGTTAGCTTACGACGTGTAAAGCCTGAAATCCGCTCGTCATCGGCTCACCTGCATCCGAGCCGACCACAACCACATCCTCTACCCGCGCACCAAATCGGTGCGGCAGAAAAATGCTCGGCTCGACCGTAAAGCACATGCCGGGATATAACACCGAGCTATCGCCACTGAGCAACCAGGGTCGCTCATGCACATCAAGCCCGATTGCATGGCCGAGCCGATGGCGAAACGCCGCGCCGTACCCACCATCCACGATCACGGCCCGG
>JAAUQO010000053.1 GCA_012032775.1 Oscillochloris sp.
GGTGCGTGTGCTGAACGGCGAGATCCAGAATCCCTTCGGCACCGGCTGGCGTGGGCGTGCCTGACAATGACGCTTTACTTCAATGCGCCGTACGAGTCGACCATTATTCCGGAGCCCAACCGCGAGCGGCGCTGCGCATTCCCTGGGTGCTGGTCGGCACGCTTACGGTGCTGACCACGTATTTACTGATGAGCCGGCTGGCCGGGCGTATGTTCGGTCTGGCGACGGCGGCCCTGTTGGCGGCCTTTCATTATCATATTCACTTCTCACGGCTCGGCTCCAACCAGGTTGCCGATGCCTTGTTCGCCGGCCTGGCGCTGTTATTTCTGTTTCGCGGCTACGACCGGCGCAGTCCGTTGTTCTGGACCCTCAGCGGTGTGGTGTTGGGCGCCTCGCAGTTTTTCTACGCCGGGGCGCGCTTTGCGGCGGTGCTGGTGGCGGTGGTGACGCTGGTATTGTTCCTGCGCGACGGCCGACGTTTCTGGCGCGAGCAGTGGGTTGGCGTTGCGTTGCTGGCCGGCGCCTTGCTGATCAGCGGCGCCCCGATGATCCAGTACGCGCTGCGCTTTCCCGACGATTACAACGCTCGTTTGAACGAGGTCGGGATTATCCAGAGCGGTTGGTTGGAACGGGAGCAGGAGATTCGCGGCCAGGATGCCTTGCCGATCTTGTTCGATCAGTTTCAGCGGGCGGTATTGGCCTATAACGCCTACCCCGATCGCACGGTGTGGTACGGGATTCCGCGTCCGTACTTCACCTTGATCCCCGGTACATTGTTTATTCTGGGGATCGGCTACGCCGGATTGAACCTGTTCAATCGCCGGATCTTCCCATTGGTGGCCTGGTGGGGCGGCGCGATCCTTATGGGCGGCATGCTCACCGAGAGTCCGCCTTCCAGCCAGCGCCTGGTGACGACGGCGGTGCCGGCGATGGCCCTGCTTGTGCTGGCCTTGATGCTGATTGTCCAGGGCTTATGGCGGGCGATTGGTTCGCGCGGCATGCAGATACCGGCGCTGGCGCTGGCTGCGGCCACTGTGTTGATCGGCTTTGGCAGCGCGCGCTACTACTTTGTCGAGTACACGCCGCTACGGGTGTACGGCAATATGAACGCCGTGGTTGCCACCGAGTTGGCCGATTACGCCAACCGCGCAGTTGGGCCGGAGGGCCGGTTGTATTTCTTCGGCCCGCCGCGCATGTACGTCGATTTCGGCACGATCCCGTATCTTGCGCCGCAGGTGGCCGGTGTCAGTATCGTTGAACCCCTGGCGCGTCCCCCCGGCCCTGAACTGGTTTCGGCCGACAAGGATGCGGTGTTCGTCTTCTTGCCCGAGCGCGAGGGCGAACTTGCGCAGGTGCGGCAAGCATATCCCGACGGCGACTATACGCTTGTGCCCTCGCCGATCGACGGCGCCCCGTTGTTTAGTGTCTACACCGTTCCGCGTGATGCGTTAGTGATTCGGGCGCCGTAGCGCCGCAGTAGCCTGCATCTCTACGGCGGCGCGGCGGCCCGAAAGGAGTGCGCCATGAACAGTGGAGGGATGTTCGGCGCAGGTGTGTTCCCCGGCGAAAAAGAGCCTTGTGCCGACCGGCGCCGCCAGGATGCGATGATCATCAGGGGTTGCACCCGGCGGCACAAACGAGTACGCACCCTGCGCATATGGGTCGGCGGCCCAACGTGAGGCCAGAATACCGGTCGGTTCGGGGATGGTGTTGCCGTAGATCATGCGCAGCACTGCCATTGCCTCGCCGGCCTGCGCAACGTCGCTCAATGCCTCAAGTGCGCGGCCATACTGCGCCGCATTGAATGCAAGCAGGATCGGTTCATCGTTGTAGTAGGCCAGATTGAGCCACTCGGCCCAGGCGCCCTTTTGCGCGCCGGCGTATCCAAGCAACTCAACATCGGCGTCCCAGAATACCTGTGGAAAGCGTAGGTAGAGCTTGTTCAGCACGCCGCTGCCCAGGCGCGTCAGTGCCGCCAGTTTCGCCTGCGGCAGATCCGGCGAAAACATCGGCGAACCGCTTTGCAGCACACCAAGCGGCAGGGCCACAATCGCCCGTTGCCCACGCAGAGTCCGGCCATCACTGAGCAGCGCCGACACCTCGCTGCCTGAATCCATGATCGCAGCGACCGGCGACTCCAGTTGCACCGCCAGGCCTTCCGCCAACCCGGCGACAAGTTGGCCGTAGCCGCCGGGAAACAGCACATCGCCGCCGCCGAATGCGCCGAAACCGGCGTCGAAATGCAGCAGCGACAAGCCATCCACGTCGGCGGCATACTCATGCTCGATCACCGAGTTGATCGCATAGTCGAGTGCCCGGCGTTGTGCCGGGTTCAAACCACGCTCAGCCAGCATGGCTTCAAACATCGTTCCCAGACTACTGTCCGGCGCGCCTACAGCCTCACGGCGGCGGCGTTCCACATCGGCGGCTTCCAGCAACTCGTCCAGTGGCCCGTCGATCTGCGCGGCGTGTTCCTGATCGCTAAACGGCACCCCGGCAACATCGTAGGCCTGTAAGGATTCGTAATCGGTTGGCACAACCTCGACCGCAAACCGCTCGACGAGTTCGCTCAGTGGATTACCGCGCACGCCATGGATCCAGGAAGCGCCCAGATCAAGCGGCACACCTGCCATTTCAGAGCTATAGACCCGCCCGCCGAGGCGATTGCGCGCCTCGATCAGCAACACATCCGCTCCGGCGTCGTGCAGATCACGCGCCGCCGCCAGTCCGGCCATGCCGCCGCCGATCACCAGTACATCATGGCTTTTCGCTTGCGGCGTTACCTGCGGCGCTTGTACCTGCGGCTGTTCGTCGCAGGCCGCCAGTAACCACAACGGCGGCAGGCTTAACAACGTTCGCAACAGCGTTCGTCGATCAATGGCGGGATGCCGGGTCGTCTGCATATGATCCTTTCGCGGGTTGCTTGTGTAGCCTGCTGCTACGACGCCCTAAGGCCTATTGTAGCCCCTTCCTGCGACTAGGGCAGGTCGGCCTACGTCCGTCGCGGGTTTGTAACGGCCTTGAGGCCGTCACCGTGCGCTGTGCGCCGGAGACGTACGGACGCTTGAGCGTACTAGGGGACGAAACACAATGCTTGCCGCGTTTGTTGCATTGACAGCCTGAATAACATAACTGTAAGCTGGTGGGCGCACAAAGTTGGTTGCTCTTATGTAATCCTGTATGCTATACTTTCGCTACAAGCGTGTTGCCAAACCGGACGGGAGCGAGCAGTGAGCGTCGATCCATCGACACTGTTGGATGCGGCTCATGCCATTGTGGATGAGCAGTTGGCCCGCATGCGTGAGTTGCATGAATCGGCGCAACAACGGCTGCAACAGCTCGATAACGAGTTGCGCCAGGCCGAGCGTCAAATCGATGAACTGGCCATGCAGTTGCGCTTCGCAGCCGACCGCGCCCAGCCTCCGGCAGCCGGCTTGATCGAACGAGAGCAGGCGTTACGCAACACCCACGAAGTGCGCCGCAAGGAACAACAGGCGCTGCGCAAAGCGCAACGTCAACTCGATCAGTTGATGCGCCAGATCGATATGAGCAGTGCAACCCTGAGTGGCGCAGCTGAAGGCGATCGAGCCGATCCGTGGGTGCAGGCGCTGCGCGCTCAGGTGATCACCGGGCGTGAGGAAGAGCGCAGTCGCCTTGCCCGCGAAGTCCACGACGGCCCGGCTCAGGTGCTGGCGAACAACCTGATGGGTGTCGAGCATTGTCTTGGTTTGCTGAACCAGGGCCGGCTTGAGCGACTTGGTGAGGTACTGACGCAGCTTGGAGTGAGCGCCCGGGAAGGGTTGCAGGAAGTGCGGCAGTTTATCGCCGACTTGCGGCCCGGAAAGTTGGATGAGCAGGGACTTGTGGCGGCACTATCCGATTATGTGCGGCGCTATCGCGATACGGTCAGCGCTCAGGTGACATTTGAGGCCGAGCCGTTGCCGCGACTGCCGGCGGAAACCGAGATCGTCCTCTACCGGATTGTTCAGGAGTCGTTGCAAAATGCCCGCAAACACGCGCGCGGCGCTCCTGTGCATGTGACAATCACGGTGGTAAAGGGGCGCGTGCGCTTAGCTATTCGCGATGAAGGGCCGGGCTTTGCGCCGCGCGCGGTGGCTCGTCGCGCCGGCCGCGAGAATTGGGGCCTGACCAGTATGCGTGAACGGGCCGAGTTGATAGGGGCGCGATTTCTGGTGACTACCAGCCCCGGTCACGGGACCGAAGTATCGGTCATACTTGCATTAATAACCTGATAGGTTGCTTCACGTCATTATAGTACCGCTGCCATCCATGGCAAGGGCTGGATAAGAGACAGCTATGTCGAACCCGAAGATTCGTGTGCTGATTATCGATGATCATCCGCTGTTCCGTCAGGGTATTCGTTGGAGTCTGGAAGATGCCGCCGATATGGAAGTGGTGGCCGAAGCCGAGAATGGCCAGGAGGCGATCGCGCTGACGGAAAAATTGTCGCCTGATGTGGTTCTGGTTGACATAAATCTACCCGGCTTAAACGGATTGGAAGTGGCGCGGGTGATCAAGCGCCGCGATCCGCGGATCGGGATCATCGTCCTGAGTGTCTACGAAGACGATGATCAACTCTTTCAGGCGATCAAGGTCGGCGCTGCGGCGTACTCGTCGAAAGATGTGAATCCCGAAGACTTGTTGTACTTTATTCGCAATGTTGCTACCGGTCGCTACTTGATCAATGATGCGGTGCTGGCCAAGCCAAGTGTCGCCTCGCGGGTGTTGCATCAGTTCCGCGAACTCGCTGCGACCGAGGATGAACAGACGACGGCCTTGTTTGCGCCGCTCACCTCACGCGAGATCGAGATTCTCGATTGTATCGCCCGTGGTCTTTCGAATAAAGAGATCGCCAACGAACTTAGTATCTCCGGCCAGACGGTGAAGAACCATATCACCTCGATCCTTTCGAAGCTCCAGGTGAACGACCGTACAATGGCAGTGATATATGCGATCAAGCGGGGTTGGATCAAGATGGGTTACAGCCCCGGCGAAGAGGCACTCGGCGCCGGCGGCAAGTCGTAAGCCGGTTTACATCTAACTGTGCGACAACAGACGGGGGCGCATCACCAGGTGATGCGCCCCCGTTGTGTATCCTGGAGCCTACTTACGCACTCCGCTTGGTGGTGCGGCCCGGCGATTTTGCGGCGGGCTTTTTATTTGTGGTTTTGGGTGCGGTTTTGGTTGTCGATTTCGCAGCCGGTTTCTTGGCGGCCGGCTTTTTGGCAGCCGCCGTGGTATTGGCATCGACGGCAACTGCCGCAACCGGTTTGGGCACCGACAGATCGTTCAAATCGTTGGTGGCGAAGTCGCATTTCGGATAGCGCGAGCAGCCGTAGAACGGCCGGCCGAACTTACCGCGACGCTGGAGCAATTCGCCCTCGTGGCATTTCGGGCAGGCCACACCGGTGGGTTGCGGCAACGGCACCGGCTTGCCGTCTTTGCCGATTCGGCGCGTGCTGGAGCACTCGGGATAGCCTGAACAGCCCAAAAACGGCCCGAACCGGCTCTTTTTGATCACCATCGGCTTCCCGCAGAGGTTACACATCACATCGCTTGTCTCGGGGGCGCTGGCCTTGTCGAGCACAATCCGGCCGTCGCCGTCGCGATGGAAGTCGCTGGTGAAGTCGCACGAATCCGGCCCGCCGTCTTTGCTATAGCGCGTACAGGCCACAAATTCGCCGTTGCGCCCGAACTTGATCGCCAGGTAACCCTGCTGGCACTTCGGGCATTGCAGGTCGGTAACGATCTCCTCGCGCTTGACATTGCGCATCTCACGCTGGGCGTCGAGCAATCTGGCCTGGAAAGGGCCGTAGAAATCGTGCAGCACCGGCACCCAACGCTTTGCACCCTCGGCGATATCGTCGAGCTGCTGCTCCATCTGCGAGGTAAAATCGAAATCGACGATCGACGGGAAGTGCTGTACCAGCAGATCCGTCACCACCCGGCCCAGGGTTGTCGGCAGGAGCTTCTTTTCGCTCAGTTCGACATACTCGCGATCCTGGATCGTCGAGATGATCGAGGCGTAGGTCGAGGGCCGGCCGATCCCCAGGCGTTCCAACTCTTTCACCAGGCTGGCCTCGGTGAAGCGCGGCGGCGGCTCGGTGAAGTGCTGGATCGGCAGCAATTGGAGCAGATCCAATGGTTCCTGCTCGGCCAATTGCGGCAGGCGGCGCTCGCTGTCCTCGTCCTCTTCGCCCTCGTCGAGGCTGACGTTATAGACCGCCAGGAAGCCGGGGAACTTGAGCACACTGCCGGTGGCGCGAAAGGTGTAGGGCGGATCGCCGGCCGGCTTACCCTTGAAGGCGCCGATATCCACCGTGGTGCTATCAAAGACCGCCGGAGCCATCTGGCTGGCCAGGAATCGTTTCCAGATCAGATCATAGAGCCGGAACAGATCGCGGTCGAGCTTGCCGCCGATCTGTTCGGGGCTGCGGGCGCTGCTGGTGGGCCGGATCGCCTCGTGGGCCTCCTGCGCGCCCTTGCTGCGCGTCTTGTAGTTCGGCGCCTGGGCGGGCAGATACTCCTTACCGTAGCGATTCTCGATCACCTTGCGGGCCTCGGCCTGCGCTTCGGCGGCGATATTCACGCTATCGGTACGCATATACGTGATCAAGCCGATCGTCCCGTCGTCGCCGCCGATATCGACGCCCTCGTACAGCTTCTGGGCCACAGTCATGGTGCGCTTGGCCGAGAAGCCGAGTTTGCGGGCCGCTTCCTGCTGCAGCGTCGAGGTGGTGAAGGGCGGCGCCGGGCTGCGGCGCTTATCTTTGCGTGTGATCTTGCGCACGCTGTAGGTGGCGCCGTTTAGATCGGTGACAATTGTGTCGGCTTGTTCCTGATTTTCGATCGCGAATTTGTCGAGTTTCTTGCTGTTGCGCTCGATCAATACGGCCCGAAAGCCCTCGCGCTTCTTGCCGTTCTGGGGCTGATTCTGCTTGTCGAGATCGGCCTCGATCGTCCAATACTCGACCGGCACAAAGGCCTCGACCTCACGTTCGCGATCGACAATCAGGCGTACGGCAACCGACTGCACACGCCCGGCAGACAACCCGCGCTTGACCTTATCCCAGAGCAATGGGCTGAGTTGATAGCCGACGATCCGGTCGAGCACACGGCGGGCCTGCTGAGCCTCGACGAGATTGGTGTCGATGCGGCGCGGATTCTGGATCGCCTGTTGCACCGCATTCCGCGTGATCTCCTGAAAAATCACCCGATAGACCGGCTTGCGCCTCAGATCGACCGCCTGCGTAATATGCCAGGCGATCGCTTCACCCTCGCGATCGGGGTCGGTCGCAAGATAGACTTCGTCGGCGTTGCGTGCGGCCTGGCGCAGATCGTTAACCACTTTTTGCTTGGTAATTTCGTAGATCGGCTGAAAATCGTGCTCAATGTCGATCGACAGATCGCGCTTAGGCAGATCACGCACATGGCCCATACTTGAGGTGACACGATAGCCGCGCCCGAGATATTTTTGGATCGTCTTTGCCTTCGCCGGCGACTCGACGATGATCAGTTTATCGCCCATATCGTCCTTTGTTTGAAGAAGATTTCAGTTAATTGAGGTTGTAAATAATTTTACACTCTTACATACTCTAGCTGATTACGACGCGTATCCCTGTTTCAAACTGCCCATTCCTACCCCGACCGTAAATCGTTAATGCACTATACGCGGGCACTTTAGGCTTGTCAAGGGTAGGACAGGATAGAGGCGCCAGGATAAAGGCGGCGGGAGACAGCCGGCCAGAGTTTGAAGAGTCGGCCTCAGGCAGCAGGCGGCAGGCAGCACAGATCGGGTATGGTTGAGCTATTGTATGATCCTAGTGAAAGGTGTTGCAATGACGAGCGAATTCTTTCTGGCGCCGCTGAGCTACACCACTTCCGAGTTTACGCTTCGCGCCTACGAGCCGGGCGATGGGGCCGAATTGCAGCGCTCGGTGGTGGCCTCGTATGAACATTTGCGGCCATGGATGAGCTGGGCGAAGGCGGAGCAGAGTGTGGCCGAATCGGAGAAAATCTGCCGGCGGGCGGCGGCACGTTATTTGCTGCACGAGGATTTTACCCTGGGAATCTGGATTGGCGACGAATTGGCCGGCGGCACAGGCTACCACCTGAGCCAGGGACCATTAAGCAGTTGCAATGCCGAGATCGGCATGTGGATCAGTGCGGCGCGGGCCGGGCAGGGCCTGGGTTCGCGGGTGCTGGCAGCGCTTGTAGATTGGGCCTACAGCGAGTGGCCCTGGCAGCGACTTGTCTGGCGCTGTGATACGCGCAATCACGCCAGCATGCGCGTGGCCGAGAAGCATGGCTTCAGCCTGGAAGGCACATTTCGGCGCGATATGTTCGACACGGCCGGGGAACGCCGCGACACGCATGTGTTTGCGCGATTGCGGGGGGCGTGAACAGATTGGGCGCCTGATTCAGCGGAATTTTGCACGCATGGCTTAATGACGGTACAATCGGGGTACACCTGGGAATCATCCATAAGCTCGTGGTTCAGGTATGACTGAACACGAACGACGGGAGGCCTATGCGCGTCGTAGCGATGATCATGGCCGGTGGCGAAGGAACCCGTCTCAGTGTACTCTCTGAGAAGCGTGCCAAGCCGTCGGTGCCGTTCGCCGGTAAATTCCGCATTATCGATTTTACGCTCTCGAATTGCGTTAACTCGGGCATTTTTGATGTGGCGGTTCTGACTCAGTATCGGCCCCACTCGCTGAATGAGCATATCGGAATCGGAAAGCCGTGGGATCTTGACCGCGCGCGGGGTGGGGTGCGTCTGCTCCAGCCCTATATCGGGCGCAGTGATCAGAGTTGGTATCGCGGTACATCCGATGCAATCTACCAGAATTTGAACTTCATCAACGAGCGGCGAGCCGATACGGTGCTGATTCTCTCGGGCGACCATATTTATAAGATGGATTACAACGAGATCCTCGAAACCCATCGCCGCGAGGGGGCCGATCTGACGGTGGGGGTGATGGAGGTGCCGCTGGAGCAGACCGATCGTTTCGGGATTATGACCACCGATGAAACCGATCGGATTGTGGAATTTACCGAGAAGCCCAAGGCGCGCGACAAAGGCCCCCTGGCTTCGATGGGCATTTATGTTTTTAACGCTGATGCGCTGATCCGGCGGCTTTCCGAAGGCAGCGAGGATAGCCCGCGCATCGACTTTGGGAAGAATGTCATCCCGGCCATGGTGGCTGAGGATGTGGTGTACGCTCATCGCTTCGAGGGTTACTGGGTCGATGTCGGGACGATCGAGTCGTATTGGGAAACGAGTATGCAGTTGCTCGATCCGAAGCTCGATTTCGATCTGTTCGATCTGGATTGGCCGGTACGAACGCGCAGCGAAGAACGTCCGCCGGCGAAGATCGGCCCCCAGGCCCGCGTCGATCAATCGATTGTCTGTAATGGTTGCACGATTCGCGGCACTGTCGAGCGTTCGGTGCTTTCGCCGGGGGTGTATGTCTCGCCCGGTGCTGTGGTGCGCGACAGCGTGGTGATGAATGATACCTGGATTGGGCCCGGCGCCGTGTTGGATCGGGTGATCGTCGATAAGCAAGTGGTGGTCGGCGCAGGTGCGAAACTCGGCTTTGGCGAGGATCTGACGGTGCCGAACAAATTGCAGCCCGACAAGATCAACAGCGGGGTCTCGGTGGTCGGCAAAGGAGCACATCTACCGCCGGGGGTGACGGTTGGGCGGAATGTGGTGATCAACGCCGATCGCGATACCGAGGATTTTCCGTCCGGCGATGTAACGTCGGGTGAGACGATCTGACACGGTGACATGGTGACACGGTGACGGCTGCGCCGAAAACAGATCTCGGCGTCAGCACATAGTTGTGATATTCCGTTATTCGTGTCACCCGATCACCATGTCACCCGCTCAATACCGGCACGACGGGTATCTTGTCATCTCTCAGGAGTAACACATGTTGCGTACACTCGCACTGATTCTGGCCGGCGGCGATTCGCCCGCCCTAAGTGTCCTGACCGCCGAGCGTACCGAGGCGGCGGTGCCGTTCGGCGGCAAATATCGCATTATTGATTTTACGCTTTCGAACTGCGTGAATTCGGGGATCTTCAATGTCGGGGTGCTGACGCAGTATCGCCCGCGCTCGCTGCATACGCACCTCGGCGTCGGGCGCCCTGGGATCTCGACCGGGCCCAGGGTGGGTTGCGTATTCTGCATCCCTCGCCGACGCCCGACGGCAGCGGTTGGCAGCGCGGCACCGCCGATGCCGTGCGCGATAATCTCGACCAGGTTGAAGATAGCGCAGCGGAAGCGGTGCTGTTGTTGGCCGGCGATCACATTTATAAGATGGATTACCGGCCCTTGCTCGAACTGCACTACGAACGGGGCGCCGATGTGACCATGGCCGTGCATAGTGTCAGCCCGCACGATGCCCGCCGCTATGGGATGGTCTCGGTCGGAGGCGACGGTCGGGTCGATCGCTTTGTCGAGAAGCCGCGGCGCGCCGACTCGAGTATGGCCTCGATGGGCATCTATGTCTTCCGGAAGCAATACCTGATCGATCTGCTGCGTGGTTCCAATGATGCCGATTTCGGGCGCAATGTGATGCCGCGGATCATCGGCAAGGCGAATGCCTACGCCTACCAATTTCAGGGCTATTGGGCCGATGTCGGGACGGTGCAGGCGTACTACGAGGCGAATCTTGCGCTGCTCGCCGAGACGCCGGCACTCGATCTGTACGATCCCGAATGGGTGATTCATACGGTTAGTTCGGATCGACCCGGCGCCGAGATCGGCCCGCAAGCGCGGGTCGAGAACAGCCTGATCCCCGACGCGCCCAGGTTTTCGGCACGGTTGTGCGCTCGGTCTTGTCGCCGGGGGTGGTGGTGGCGCCGGGAGCGGTGGTGCGCGACTCGATTGTGCTTGGTGATTCGCAGATCGCAGCCGATGCCCAGGTTGAGAGCTGCATTATCGATGTCGGTGTGCATGTTGGGGCAGGGGCGAAACTTGGCGGCGGCAATGATATGACGCCGAACCAGAAATCGCCCGAGCGCTTGAACACCGGCTTGACGCTGGTGGGGATGCAGGCGCGTATTCCGGCTAATGCCGAGATCGGCCGCAATGTGGCGATTATGCCGCGTATCGCCGAAACCGCATTCCCCAAGGACGGTAAGCTGGCGAGCGGCGCGACGATCTAGGATTATGGTGCCTATGTTGGAGGTGTGTGTCGGCAAACCGGCACACACTCATCTATTCATTCTGTATGCCGATACCTGAAATAACCATCGATCCGGGCTTGCGTTCACGCTTGCAACAGGGCCATCCCTGGCTGTACCGAAACCATGTGCCCGCCGGGGTGCGCTTGCGTTCCGGCCAGTGGGTGAAGTTGCGCTGCGGAAGTTTCAGCGCCTACGGCCTTTATGATGCAACCAGCGCGATCGCGGTGCGTATGTTTAGCCGCACCGTCGCGCCCGATGCTGAATGGATCGCCGAACGTGTCTGGGAAGCCTGGGAAGGGCGTGCGCCGCTGCGCGATAATCTGCCGGCTACGTCGGCATACCGTTGGATCTATGGCGAAGGTGATGGTTTGCCGGGGTTGGTGGTCGATCGCTATGGCGATTATGCCCTGATTCAGACCTATGCCGAGAGCCTGGATGGGTTGGTGCCGATGGTTGCCTCGGCGCTGCGTAGGTGCGACCCGGAACTGCGCGGGGTGCTTACGCGCGGCTCGCTTGCCGAACGTGATCCGGAAGATGACGACGCAGCGCCGGCGGTTCGTACGACGAATCTGATCTTCGGCGAGGCGCCGCCGCCCGATCTGGTGGTGCAGGAGCACGGCCTGTTTTTGCACGCCGATGTGCAACACGGCCAGAAGACCGGCCTGTTCCTTGATCATCGCGAGAACCGGCGCATGATCGAGGGCCTGTCGGGGGGGCGCAGCGTGCTGAACTGCTTCGCGTATACCGGCGGCTTCTCGTTGTATGCGTTGCGCGGCGGGGCTGCGCAGGTGGTGAGTAACGACATCGGCCAGGGTCTGGCGGCGGCGACTGAGGCGAATATCGCCTTGAACCGGCTCGACGCGGCCCGCCACGAGTTCGTTACCGACGATAGTTTTGCCCTGCTCGACGCGTATGCCAAAGCCGGGCGCACCTTCGATCTGGTGATCCTTGATCCGCCCAGTTTCGCGCGCAGCAAGGCTAATCTGCACGCCGCACTGCGGGCCTATGTGCGGATCAACAATCTGGCGTTACGCTGTGTTGCGCCGGGCGGCCTGTTCGCCACCGCCAGTTGCACCAGCCAGGTTGGCCCGGAGGCGTTTCGGGCGATGCTTGGCGATGCGGCCGCGCTGGCCGGACGGCGGGTACAGATCATCCACGAGGCCGGCCAACCGCTCGATCATCCGGTGCCGGCCGCATTCCCCGAAGGTCGCTACCTCAAGTTCGTTGTTGCGCGGGTGCTTGACCTGGTCTGATCGCCGGGATTGGCGGCCTGTTCGCAAATCCGCCGGGCCGCAGCATAAGCATGGACGTATAAGCCCCGCGTCACGTTGCAGGTCTGTACGAGCGGCGTGGGCAGTGCTATAATCGGCATCTATGCATGTGCTCCAACTCTCATGGGAGTTTCCGCCGCATGTCGTCGGCGGACTCGGCCGGCATGTCAGTGATCTGACGCCGGCGCTCGCAGATGCCGGCGTGTGCCTATCCGTGACAACGCCGCTTTTGCGTGGCGATGCGGCCGCCGACTATCCATGGCCCGGCATTCGGGTTAATCGGGTGCCTACCCCGCCGATGACGGCCTACGATTTTCCCTCGTTTGTGGCCGAGACGAACCGCAGGATGGAACGGGCGACCCTGACGGCGTTCGGCTCTGCGGGGCGGCCTGATCTGATCCATGCCCACGACTGGCTGGTGGCCGAGGCGGCGATCAGCCTGAAGCATCACTGGCGCATCCCCCTGGTCGCGACCATCCACGCGACGGAGCGCGGGCGCCATAACGGCTATGTGCATACGCCCGAAACCCGGCGGGTCAACGATATTGAGTGGCGACTGACCTATGAGGCCTGGCGGGTGATCGTCTGTTCGCAGTACATGATCGGCCAGATTGAAACCTATTTCCAGACGCCGGCCGACAAGATCGATCTGATCCCGAACGGCGTGTCGATCCATCAGTATCCATTTCAGCATGAAGCCGAGCGGGCCGCATTCCGGCGGCGCTTCGTCGCCCCGGATCAGGCGCTGGTCTTTTCGGTCGGCCGGCTGGTGCGCGAAAAGGGTCTGCACCTGTTGATCGATGCATGGCCCGCGATCAACGCCGCAGTTCCGGCCCGCCTGGTGATCGCCGGCAGCGGCGATCAACTCGATGCCTTGAAGGCTCAGGCAGCCGGCTTGGGCATGGAACGCCTGATCAGTTTCGTCGGCTTTATCACCGATGATGATCGCGACCGGCTGTACCACGCCGCCGATCTGGCGGTCTTTCCCTCGCTCTACGAACCCTTCGGGATTGTGGCCCTGGAAGCCTGTGCCGCCGGTTGCCCGGTACTGGTGGCGGCTACCGGTGGTCTGGCTGAGGTGATCGACCCCGATGTGACCGGGATTGTGGTGCCGGCCGACGATGTCGGTGCATTGCGTGAGGGGGTGCAACTGGCGCTGCGCGATTCACCGGCCGCCGCCACCCGCGCTGAACATGCTCTGGCGATGGTGCGCTCGCGCTATACCTGGCCGGGGATCGCCGCCGACACGTTGCATGTGTACCGGCGCGTGCATGGCGAGTGGTTGGCCTTGCCGTGGGGGAAAGAGTTGATCGTGCGCTAACGATGGGCCAAAGCTATGGTACACTAAACCATCGAGGGTTGACGATTGATAGACTTCCACACTGCCGCAGGTGCATAGCCCGCCGCAGGCGCGCCGACTGCGTATGTCGTGTGAGTGCGTACTTCATAGGAATGCGGTCGGCAGCGCCGGCCGCATTTATGCAACTGCTTATGCCGGGAAATAGCTTCGGACAGGTCTTTCGTCTCACCACCTGGGGCGAATCGCATGGCGCCGCTGTCGGTTGCACGGTAGACGGCTGCCCCGCCGGTCTGGTTCTCGATGTTGCCGACATCCAGCGCGAGTTGGAGCGGCGGCGGGTTGGCCAGAGTAAAGTAAGTTCGCAGCGCCGTGAGCCGGACGAGGTGCAGATCGTCTCCGGTGTGTTCGAGGGCCGTACCACCGGGACGCCGATCAGTATGCTGGTGTACAACAGCGATGCCAAGTCGTCGCACTACGAGAACATCAAGGATCTGTACCGGCCGGGCCACGCCGATTATTCCTGGGATGTGAAGTATGGTTTTCGCGATTGGCGCGGCGGCGGTCGTTCCAGCGCCCGTGAAACGATCGGGCGGGTTGCCGGCGGCGCAATTGCGAAGCTGCTGCTGGCCCGCGCCGGTGTCCAGATCATCGGGTATACGGTGCAACTGGCCGAACTCAAGGCCCGCGTGATCGACGAATCCGAGATCGAGCGCAACATCATGCGCTGCCCCGACCCGGAAGTTGCCGCGCTGATGGTCGAACGGGTCGATCAGGCCCGTCGTTCGCTGGACTCGCTCGGCGGCGTGGTTGAGGTGCGGGCGCGCGGCGTGCCGCCCGGCCTGGGCGAGCCGGTGTTCGACAAGCTCCAGGCCGACATCGGCAAGGCGTTTTTCTCGATCCCGGCGATCAAGGGTGTCGAGTTCGGCGAGGGCTTCGGCGTGGCCGATCTGCCTGGCTCGGAGAACAACGATCCATTTGTGCGCCGCGACGATGGGAGTATCGGGACGAGCAGCAATCGCCACGGTGGTATTCTGGGCGGAATCTCGACCGGCGAGGAGATTGTTGTGCGCCTGGCGGCTAAACCGCCGGCCAGCATCGCCCGCCCTCAGCAGACCGTCGATCGCGCGGGGAATCCGGCCACGATCGAGGTGCATGGACGGCACGACCCAACCGTGTTGCCGCGCCTGGTGCCGGTCGCCGAGGCGATGTTGGCGCTGGTACTGGCCGATCACATGCTGCGCCAGCGGATGGCGCGCGTCGAATTCGATGACTGAGACCACGTCGAACGCAGTTTCACCGGTACGACTGCGCTTACTCCTGGCGGTAGCCGCCGGCCTGTGTTGGGCGGCGGCGATCAGTTTGCTGCTGTTCGGAAACCTGGCGCCGGGCCTGAATTGGCTCGCGCCGGCGCGAATGTTGTTCAGCGGGCTGGTGGTTGTGGCCGGCATGCTTACCTTTGTGCCGCTGGAGCGTGGCCTGGGTTTGCCGGGACTCACGGTTGAAGGCGTGATCGGCAGCAGCCTTTTGCTGAGCATGCTGGCATTTGTCCCGGCGCCGACGGGTAGCTTGCTGGAGTTGCCCGATCTGCCGGTGTATACCATGCTGCTGGTCGGCCTGATGCTGAGCGGTGCGGCGGTTGTGCGACCATTTTTGTATGCCGTCGGGCAGCGCATCTTTAGCCAGCGGGCGCGTGCCCGCGATGTCGGCCGGGTGCGCCGGCAATCCTACGAATTCGGCGTCTGGTTGGCGGCGCTTACGGCGCTTGCCGGGCTGCGGGTGCTGAATTGGGTCAGTCTGCTGCTGATCACGACGGCTTTTGTGATCGCCGAATTGTTGCTATTGTCGTTGTTCAAAGCCGAGCCGGAGTAGGGGCGGAAAGGCGCAGCCTACGCTTCCCCGCCGTGCTTCCGTTACAACCGCGAGCAAAAGGAGCGCTTGATGATTCGTATTAGTATCGTTGGTTTAGGTTTGATCGGCACATCATTAGGGATGGCGTTGCGCAGCGCCGATCCGAAGGAATCGCCGTTGGGTGCGATCGAAGTGGTGGGCTTCGACCGCGATCAGCGCGCGCTGAAAGAGGCCCGCGGCCGCCTGGCGATCGATCGCGAGGCCCGGACGCTCGCCGATGCGCTGCGCGAGACGAATCTGGTGGTGCTGGCAACTCCTGTGCTTGCGGCGCGCGAAGTGATGAGCCAGATCGCCGTGTTGCTGCCGCCCGGCACCGTGGTGACCGATGTCGCCAGTACGAAGGCCGAGATCGCTACATGGGCCGGCGAGTTGCTGCCCCTTGGGATCAGCTATGTCGGCGGGCATCCGATGGCCGGCCGCGAGCAGTCCGGCGCCGGCGCAGCCGTTCCCGACCTGTTTCAGGACGCGATCTATTGTCTGACGACGATCCGCAATACCCGCCAGGAGGCGGTGGATCTGGTGGAGGCGATGGTACGGACGATCGGCGCCAAGCCTTACTATATCGATCCGCAGGAACACGATGCCTATGTGGCCGGGATCTCGCACCTGCCATTGCTGCTCTCGGCGGCGCTTATCGAGGTGACAAGCAGTAGCCCGGCATGGAAAGAAATGGCGCCCCTGGCGGCGACCGGCTTCCGCGATGTCAGCCGGTTGGCCTCGGGCGACCCCGAGATGCACCGCGATATTCTGCTGTCGAACAAGGCCGGGATGAGCCGCTGGATCAACGATATGTTGCGGTTGTTACTTGATGTGCGCGACCAGATCGAGGCCGGCGACAGCGCGGCGATCGAGGAATTGTTGCGCCGGGCACGTGAGCAACGCGAGGCATGGCTGGATACAAAGCCCAATATGCGGCCCGGCGAAGCGGCATTTATCCAGACTCCCGAGATCGAGCGCTCGAATATGTTCACCTTCCGGCTGCCAAATCGCCGTAAGTAGAAGCTCTATCGCATTAGGACGCGGGAATAGACCTCCGTAGGCTTGACATGCCATAAAAGCTTGTGCTACACTTCACGAAACGCAGGGCAGATCCCATCCCATCCCACTTGTCGGTGTTTCCGCGTTGTGAAGGCGTCGGCAGGTACTATGGTGTGTCCGTGGCCGTACACACCTGGAATGCTCGGAGGTGTCCGTGGATCGACCAGACATACCACCTGATGTGGTCATCCGCCGCTTGCCGCTCTATGCGCGTAGTCTGCGCTACCTGATTGACGAGGGCGTCCTTTCGGTCTCTTCGCAGGAGCTTGGCGAGCGGATCAATGTCACCGCTGCACAGATTCGCAAAGATCTTTCATATTTCGGCGAGTTCGGGAAGCAAGGTATTGGCTATGATGTCGAGAAGTTGCTCGCGCATATCGAGCGCATTCTCGGGCTGACGCACAGTTGGCCGGTGGTGTTGATCGGTGTTGGTCACCTTGGCCAGGCGATCGCCCGCTACGAAGGTTTCCATAGCAAAGGCTTACAGATTGTCGGCCTCTTCGATACCGATCCGGCCAAAATTGGGCAGACGGTGGCCGAAGTACTGATCCGCGATTATGCCGAGATCCAGGGCGTTATCCGCGAGCATCAGGTGCGGCTGGCGATTATTGCGGTGCCCGCCTCGTTTGCCCAGAGTGTCGCCGATACGCTGATCGACGCCGGAGTACGCGCAATTCTGAACTATGCGCCGATCGTTCTTCAGGCGCCCGAGGATGTCTGGGTACGCAATATCGATCCCGTCGCCGTGATGCATAGTATGACTTATTATCTGGCGCGAGAGGGTTGACGTTCTTTGTGGTGTTGCAGTGCAGCAAAGCCGCGCCGCAACACCACGACTTTTAAGGCGACTCTATGAGGCGTAGCCTGCTTGTCCAGCGCCGCGCGTTGCCGTTGCTGGCCCTGGTTTTGGCATATCTGGTCGCTGTTCTGCCGCTGATCGGCCCGCAGTTGCCCGCCGTCGCACTTCGGCCCGCCCCCCAACTTGCTTCTATCGCCGAACCGCTCGCCAATCCCGATGCCGTCGCCGCCTTTGCAGCGTTGCAGGCACGCAGCGCCGATCCCCTGGCGGTGTTCTACCATCCGCAGAGCGGCCGGGTGGAGTTTCTGAGCGCCGTCGATGCCGCCGGGCGCATCCCGTACACGCCGACCGATATCGAGCGCGGGAATCCGGTTGCGATCGCACGTGGTTTTCTTGATCAGCAACGTGATCTGTTTGGGTTGCAGAGTGTCGCCAAAGAGTTGACCTTTCTGCGCCGCGAACCCGATCGGCGGCTGGGATTTAGCCATCTGCGCTTTGGGCAAACCTATCGCGGTCTACCGGTGTTCGGCCGACAGCTTGTCGTACATCTCGATGCAGCCGAACAGATTGTCGCCGTCAACGGCCAGTTCAGTCCCGATATCGCACTCCCGACTGAGCCAGCCATTACGCCCGAGCTTGCGCTGGACACGGCGCTCACGCATCTGCGCGCCGAGCAACTGACGCCGTTCGAATTGGCGCGGGTGCAGATCGAGCCGTTACCTGAATCGACCGAGTTGACGATCTATCTTGATCAAGCCGGACGGCCGCGGTTGGTCTGGATGGTGCAGATCCTGACCTCTTCGCCGCTGGCGCAATGGCGCTATTTTGTGAATGCGCTGCGGCCCGAAGTGGTACATGCGATCGACGAGGTGATGCCGATCAAGCGCCGGCAAACCTTTACCGCCCGCAATAGTACCCGGATCCCCGGCCGGCTGATCATCGACGAGGGCGAGCGCTCGCGCGATCCGGTCGCCCAGGCCGCCCACGACGGCGCCGGCGCGGTGTATGACTACTTCTTTCAAAACTTCGAGCGCGACTCGATCGACGATCGCGGGATGACGCTGGTTAGCACGGTGAACTACGGCAGCGATCCGCAGGATGCCGAGAATGCGGCCTGGGTGAGTGAGTACAACCAGATGATCTATGGCGACGGCGGGCGGATCTTCGAGCCGCTGCCGTTCGGCCTTGATGTTGTGGGCCACGAGTTCACCCATGGCGTGATCGACGCCACCTCGCAACTGATCTACGAGAACCAATCCGGCGCGCTGAACGAGTCGTATGCCGACATTTTCGGCGTGATGATCGATCGCGCCAACTGGACGATCGGCGAAGCGGTGATCAAGTCGCCGCCCTACCCGGTGCCGTATTTGCGCTCGCTGCGCGATCCGAATGCCGAAGGTTTCTATGAACCGCGCGATCCATTGCGCGGCGTCGGCCAACCGGCCCACATGGACGAGTATGCCAATCTGCCCAACAGCCGGCGCAGCGACAACGGCGGCGTGCATATCAACAGCGGTATTCCGAATCGGGCCGCCTACCTGGTTGCGCAGGCGATCGGGCGCGAGCGGGCCGAACAGGTGTTTTACCGCGCTCTGACGCAGTATCTCACGCCGCGTTCCGATTTTCTCGATGCGGCCAATGCCGCACAGCGCGCCGCCGCCGATCTGTACGGCAACGAGATCGCGGCCCAGGTACGCGCCGGCTACGAGCAGGTCGGTATTACGACAACCGAAGTTCCCGATGCGCCGCCGGTTACACCCGACAGCGATCTGCCCGACATTCCGCCCGGCCCGGCCGGTCAGGAACCGCTGCCGGCGAATTGCAGCGATGTGATTGTCAACGGCGGCTTCGAGTTGGAGGATGGCTGGGAGCAGGTGGCGGCGCGTGACATCCAGATCATCGACCCGCAGTTGCCGCGCAATGGCCGGCGTAGCGCCTGGCTTGGCGGCAGCGACCAGGAGGCGCTGCAATATATCTATCAGGATGTGCGGTTGCCCCCGAATGCTACCAGCATCGAGTTGCGCTATAGCCGCTTGCTGCACGAAGAGACCACCGGCTTGCTGGGGTTGTTGGCGGGCGAGGCCTATTTCAGCACGGTGATCGCCGACCGCAACGGCGATCTGTTGGCGACCCTGGCCGAGTTGCCGTCGTCGGCCGGTGATGATGTCTGGCGTGATGAGCGCTACGACCTGATCCGCTTCGCCGGCGATCAGATCCGGGTGGTCTTCGCATCGGAGAATCCGCGCGGCAATGTGAGCAGTATGTTTGTCGATGATGTACGCCTGATCGCCTGTACCGGCGGCCAGGGGCCAGCCGCACCGCCGACCGCCAATGCCGACCTGGTGTATGTGCAGGGAACAATCGTCGATTCGGCCACCGCTCGCGGCGTCAACGGCGCCCAGGTCTTTATCTTGCGGCCAGGAGTGACGGCGCGTCAGGCGGCCGCCGACGACAATCTCTCGCCCGACGAAGTACTGACATACGGCACCACCGATCGCAGCGGCCTCTACCGTACTCGCGATCCGGTGCCGCGCGGCCAGACGTACAGCGTGATTGTGGTGGCGAACGGCTACCGGCCAATTCTCGCCGACGGCGAAGTGGTTATCCCGCGCAACGCGACCAATCCGTACCGCGTCGATGCGGAATTGCGTCGTTCGTAAGGGTACGATCCAGGATCCAGACGGAGCATTTGAACCACGCAGCACACCAAGCACACGAAGGCGGTTTTCATGCCCGACAAACCGATTGTCCGTTGTTGTATTTGCGACACGCCGCTGACGCCGCCGTACAATTTAATCGGCGAACGAGCGTACTGCGACTTTCATTATGGGCAGGTCAACAAGCCGCATACCGGCTTCTGGCAGGCCGGCCTGGCGCAGTTGATCGGGATGGCGGCCTTCGCCGGCGTACTCTGGTGGCTCGCGCCGCTGATCGGTCCGCTCGAAGGTTGGGCGCTGATTGTCTTTGGGATCGGGTTGGCCTTGATCCCAAGTTTGCTCTGGCTGATCTTCTTCTACCGCCAGGATCGGCTGGAACCGGAGCCGAAGCACAAGATCGGCGCGGTGTTCTTCGCCGGGTTTGTGTTGATCGACCCGCTACAACGCTGGGTGATCGACGGACTCTTCCGGCTGCGCGAGTGGGCGCCGAACGATGTCGTCACCTCGCTGCTGGCATCGATGCTGATCCTTGGCATCTGCTACCAGTTGGCGGCCTATGTTGCCGTGCGGGTGATTGTGTATGCGACGCCGGAGTTCGACGAGCGCATGGATGGGATTGTTTATGGCACTGTGGCCGGGTTAGGCGTGGCGACGATGCTGAATTTGCGCTTTGTGCTGCTCAACGAAGGTGTGGCGATCGGGCCGGGTGTGGTGGCGATCGTCACAACTGCACTGGCGCAGGCCTCGTTCAGCGGCTTGCTGGGCTACTGGATGGCCGAGGCCCGCTTTGTGCATCGGCCGATCTGGTGGGTGCCGCTCGGCTTCGCGGCGGCGGCGTTGTTGAACGGCCTGTTTAGCTGGCTGATCGGCGAGGTAAGTTCGGCCGGGATGACGGTTGAACCCTGGCGATCGCTGGTGCTTGGTTTGATCGTGGCACTGGCGGCCTTCTTTGTATTGATCGGGCTGATGCGTCGTTCGACCCTGGTTACATTACGCAGAACATAATCGTTGCTGCTGGTGTTCGGCGTAGCCGGAAACCAGCAGCAACATCCATCACAATGATCCAAATCTCGGAAAACGAACGCCTGTGGCGCCTGCGGCTCTTGCCGAAGGATCTTGGTGTGGCGCTGGTGGTGCTGCTGGCCTTCGGCGCGGCGCTGGGGCTGATGTGGCGCACCACCAATGCCAGCCGGCCCTATGCCGACCCGGATTCGTCGCTGCGCATGCAGATCCCGCAAACCTGGATCGCAACCGATTCGTTGCTCGATGTGTTGTTCAAGCTCGAAGATCCATTCAGCCCGTCGGCATTCAAAACCAACCTGACGGTTGAGACGCGTCTGCTCGATCTGGCCGATCCGCCGACATTGCAGACCCTGCTTGATCGGCGGGTTGAGGAGCGCAGCGAGTTCACCGGCTACCATTTCTTGTCCGAGGCCGAGACCATGGTCGCCGGTGAACGGGCGATTGTGAGTGAATATGCCTACGTGGTACAGCCGATCGACGAGCCGCGCCGGGCATCCTTGCCGGTGGTGGTGCTGGCCCGCGAATACATCGTGATCGCCGGCGAGCATTCGTACTACCTGACCCTGGCTGCCCCCGAGAGCGATGCGGAGCGGGCGCTGGAACGCTTCGCGCAGATTATCGCAAGTGTGGAACTGCAATGACGGATCACGAGCCACATAATCGCGCCGAGTTCCCGGCGGGCGGATTCAACCTTGGTGGGGCGGCGGCGGATGGCTTTGATTCGTCGTTGCAGCACCCTGCGCCGCCGCCGCCCAGCCTGATCTTGCCGCGCGGCGCACTCCTGATCTTCGCAAAAAGCGGCGGCGTACGCTTTACCAGCCGCCATTGTATCGTGTATCGCAATGGCCGTGTCGAGCGCGGCAGCCTCGCCCACATGCATCGACCAACCTATCTCAGCGCGGCGGAAATCCGGCGGCTGCGCCGGCTGGTGCTGCGATCCCGCCTGGCACTCTGGGCCGGTTATCGTGCGCCTGCCCCGCGTGACGGCTACAGCTACGAGCTTACGGCCCGCTACGGCAGCAATCTGCGCAGCGCAACCTTTGCCGACGGCGCCATCCCGGCCATTGTCGCCCCGTTGATCCGCAATCTCCAACTATTACTGCCCGAGCGCTATAACGGTGAACACCACGCTTGAGCCTGACCGCGGAGCGCCTACCGGACTGGCGAGCCGCGCGGCAGCGCAGTCAGGCATCCAGGCATCGTGCGATAGGCTCGCTTCAGCCGGCGTTGCGGCGTTTCATGCGCTTCAGCACGGCGAAAAGCTCTGATAATGTCTTGCCAGGCGCCGCTTTGTTACAACGCCTCGCGCCGGCGTTCGGCCTGAATATTGATCCAGTTGCCGAACAGCATCAGCGCCCCGCCAACCAGCACCAGCCACTCAAGCGGCTCGCCGTAAAAGATCGCGCCGACCAGTGCGATCAGCGGCAGCCGCAGAAAATCCATCGGCACGACAACTGTGGCGTCGGCCAGGGCAAAGGCGCTTGCCATGCAGTAGTGGGCGCTCAGGGCACTTAACCCCACCACCAGCAACCAGGGCCACATCCACGCCGCCGGCAAGATCCAATCGCTGATCGCGGGGAACAGCGACAGCACAAGTTGGACAAATGTCATGTAGAACAGGATTGTCAGCGGCGCCTCGCTGGCGGCGAGTTTTTTGGTGGCGATATTCGAGATTGCAAACAGCACCGCCCCGCCAAGCACCGCCAGGGCCGCCGGATGCACGGCATCAAGCCCTGGCCGCAAAATCAGCAGCAGGCCGATCACCCCCAATCCCACCGCAGCCATGCGCGGCCGGCTCAGGCGTTCGCCCAGAAACGGCACCGCCATAAGGGCCGTCCAGATCGGGACGGTGAACTCAATTGCGAAAACCTGGGCCAGGGGGATAAAGGCCAGGCCGTAGAACCAGCCGTATTGGCCGCCGAAATGGGCCACGTTGCGCAGCAGATGCAGGCCGAGCCGGTTGCTTGCGAAGCGCCGGCTGCCGCGTAACAGCAACCCGACCACCACGATCAGCCCGATCGCACTGCGAAAAAACAGGATCTGGAAGGTTGTCAGATCGGCGGAAAGTTGCCGGCCGGCGATCGCCATGGCCATAAATGAAAAGAGTGCGCCGGCCATCCAGGCCGCCGCACGCACAATCGGACTCACCGTCACCGCTGCTGCGGTCAGTGATCCTTCGCCGACAGGGCGCTTCATGAAATACTCCTTATGCGACCATACTACGGGATGCTTTTTCGCAACTACGACCGCCGGTCGGGGTTATAAGGCTGATGAGGGTTTTAGGCTACGCCTATCGCACGATGCCTGATGCGTGATTCCTGATACCGCTCTTCGCGTCGGCGCAAGCGCCATTGCGCTGCCGGATCAGGCTCAAGCGTGGTGCGCCCCGCTATAAAGCCCTGAGCAGCTATGATCGTTCGGCGATAATCCCGGCCCGGTAGGCGGCAACCAGCTTGTGTAAGTCGGCCAGTTGGCCGCGCAACATAGCTCCGACATCCGTATCGGCGATCATAATGCGCTGCCGAAACGTCGCAACGCGCTCGGTCTGCGGCGTCAGGTCGCGCTGGTTGGCGCCGACTTTGCCGACATCGCCGTAGTATTCGTGGGCTGCCAGCAACATCTCGTGCGAGTTGACGATCAGGGTATAGCCGGCGATGCCGGTTACCGGTTGGTAGGCGGTGCTCATGCCGCCGTCGATCACCAGCACCCGCCCGCCCGCCTGCAAGGGGCTCTCGCCTTTGCGCACTTTTACCGGCGTGTGGCCGTTGATAATTCGGCCCTGCTCAACATCGCCGCCGAATGTCTCAAGAACCCGCCGCACAAAATCGATATCATCGCGCAAGGCGTAATATGCGCCTTTCGGCTCCTCGTGAGTGGCCTGGTCGGCGATAAAATAGCGCTCGAAGGTGGTCATGCGTTTGCGGCCAAAGAGCGGCGAGTGCGGGCCGCACCACAGGTACCACATCGCGTCCTGGCCGGCCTCGCGGGCCGATTGCTCCTGGGCGAAGTAGGCAGTACGACACAGTTGCTCGTAGCGTTCGAGCAGCGCCAGTCCGGCCAATTCCTCGCCGGCGAGTGGGAAAAGCGTAAATGCGCCGTTGTCCTCCACCGGCAGACAGCCGTGGAACTGCACATCGCCGTCCTGCACCTGTACCATATGGCCATAGCTGTAAAGAAAGCGGATGTGGCGTTGCAGCCGTTCGCTCTGCGCGAATTGGCGATGCAGATCCTGCACCACCGCCGCCTCGGCCGGGCTGAGCACGCTCGGCTGATCCGGGTCGAGCGTTGGCCAGTGGGTATCGCGCAGCGGATAGACCTTGCCGTCGAGGGTGACGGTGGCGGCGGCTTTGTCGATCTGCATGATCAGCAGCCGATCCTCCATCGCGTACTCGGGGTGACGCTTGATGATCTGGGCTTCGAGCTTAAACTGAATAATCGCGATCGCCTTGTGCATGCGCGCGATCAACTCCGGCCCATAGCCTTCGATCGCGGTATCGCCCTTGGCGCGAAAGCCGATGCACGCATCTTCAGCATAGGCGCCGTCGGCCAGTTCGTGCAGCGCACGTAAGTTGATCCCATAGCCGTCGATCAGCGTCTCCAGGTTGGCGTAGCGCAGCGAGAGCCGGACGACATTGGCGATCAGTGCGTCGCAACCGGCGGCGGCGCCCATCCAGGTGATATCGTGGTTGCCCCAGAGAATCGCGACATCGTGGTGCTCGATCAGCCGATCCATCACCTTCTCGGCGGCCGGACCGCGGTCGAAAATATCGCCGAGAATATAGAGCCGATCGACCACCAGGCGCTGAATCAGATAGGCCAATTTCGTGATCGCGGTTGGGCCTTCGTCCAGATCGACGATCGTGCCGATGATCCGCCGGTAGTACTGTTGCTTCTGATAATGCTCGAAATTGCTTTCGGCCAGCAACTCCTCAAGCACATAGGCCATCTGCGGCGGCAGTCGCTTGCGTACTTTGCTGCGGGTATACTTGCGGCTCGACATACGCGCCACGGCGGTAAGTTGCTCGATCCGCACCGCCTGCCAGGCCCTGGGATCATCCAATGTCGGCAGCACCCGGTCGAGTTGTTGTTCCGGATAATAGATCAGCGCCGCCAATTCGGCTTGCTCGGCTTCGCTCAAACTCTCGCCGAATGTCTGGCTGATTTTGCGCCTGATGGCACCTGAAGCGTGGCGTAAAATATGATCGAACTGATCGTAGGCGCCGTGAATGTCGGAGATGTAGTGCGCCGTGCCGCGCGGCAACGCCATAATCGCGCTCAGATTGATCATCTCGCTGTGGGCGGCGCGAATACTTGGGTACTGCTTGCTGAGCAAGTGCAGCAACCGCAGTTCCTGTTCATTTCTATGGGCGGAACCAGTCATTCATTTCCCCCGACCAGCACCCGATCCAGGGTGCTGCGCAGATCGGCCAGCGTAAATGGTTTTGCAAAATCCGGCGATCGGCAACTCGGCAATCTGACTACGTAGTTCGGTGGCATGAAAGCCGCTCATCAAAAGCAACCGCACATGCTGATGGCGCTCTGCGATCACGTGTGTTAGTGTCACGCCATCCATCTCCGGAAGAGTCATATCGACCAGCACGGCGGCATACTGATCGGATTTCGCCGCCAGTTCATTTAATGCCGTCGGGCCGTCGGCCGCCAGGGTGACCTGATAGCCAAGGCGTTCAAGCTGCCTTCGCAAGATCAAGCGTACCTGCTCTTCATCATCAACGACAAGCAATCTCATGGCCGATGCGTGCTGCATTGCTTCCACTGAGACACCTCGCTTGCTCGGGATGTTGCCGCCGGTTCGGGTTGGTTGGGCATCATTGCCGACGATCGTTTACCTTTCAGGCACTATATTCTACCAGGATATCACGAATGTACCGCATCTGGCGGTGTTAGAATACAAGCTGATGCAACATGCGCCGTTCTGCGGCATTCCTGATGGTAGAATTGTGCTCAGGCCGGTGTAGCGATGGAAGCGATGGAGCAAGAGCGATCATGACGGATTCGATAGCTGATCCATTCGGCAACCCACGCGGATTAGCCGGTCAGGTGGCCGGTTGGTTGATGGCGCTCTCGAACCGTCAGTTAAATACCTGGGCGGTTGATCTTCTGGCGGTGCGGCCGGCTGATCATGTGCTTGAGATCGGTTTTGGCCCCGGCCTGGCGGTGCAGGCATTAGCTCGGCGCGTCCGACGCGGCCAGGTGGCCGGCGTTGATATTTCCGCCCTGATGGTACGACAGGCTACGGCCCGCAATGGGGCGGCGGTGCGCCAGGGCCAGGTGCAACTGCACGAGGCGGGCGTCAGCAAGATGCCGTTCGGCAATGCGACCTTCGATAAGGTGTTGGCGGTGAATAACGTCCAGTTCTGGCCCGATCTCTCGCACGACCTGCGCGAGGTGTTGCGGGTGCTGAAGCCGGGCGGATTATTGGCGATCGTCTTACAACCGCGCCGCGCGCCAAGTTCCGATGATGTCCTGGCTGTGGGCGAAGGATTGGCCGCCCAGTTGCAGGCGGTCGGCTTTCGCCAGGTGCGCCGCGAAGTGGCCGACATGGGCCCGATGCCGGCGGTCGCAGTGCTCGGCACCCGTCCACGGTAGGCTCAATCCAAGATGCAGAATGCAGACTACAACATGCGCTTATAGCGGAAATAGAACAACAGCACCATCGCCAACAGAATCATCACCAGGAGGATAATCGGCAGCGCAAATGGACTGTCGGAGAAGGGGATGATCACATTCATCCCGAGGACACTGGCAACCAGGGTCATCGGCAGCATAATCACCGAGATCAGGGTGAAAACCTTCATCTCCTGGTTGATCCGGTGCGATGTCAGGCTGCTGATGGTTGAATCCAGCCCTTCGATAATCTCCTTCTGTTCTTCGAGCATATCCCAGATCCGGTTCAAGCCGTCGGTCAGATCGCCGAAGTAGGCGTCTTCATCCAGCCGCAAGTATTCGCGCTCGCGTGAGGCGAGTAAGCGGGTTACCGGCAGATTGGGCCGCATAATTCGCCGCAGCGCAATAATGTCGCGCCGCAGAAACGACAGATCACGCACTGTGCTCTGGACATCGCGGCGGAACATTTGCTCCTCGATTCCGTCGAGTTTCTCGTCGAGTTTATACATCATCGGGAAGCAGTAGTTGACGAGGGCATCGACAATCCGGTACACCAGAAACCCCGATCCACGGCTGAACAACAACTCTATGCCGCGTTCATCGGCGGCGGTTTGGATCAGGCGGCGCATCGGGCGCAGCCGGCCGTCATGAAATGTGACGACAAAATCCGGGCCGACGAACATGTCGATCTCACTGATCACCGAGAGCCGTTCGGTCTCGTCGAAGAAGGGGAAGTGCAGCACCAGAAAGACATACTGCTCTTCTTCGTTATCATCGAGTTTGGGGCGCTGCTGCCGCGAAAGCACATCCTGGATGTGGAGTGGGTGAAAGCTGTAGTGCTCGCCGATCGATTCGACGATATCGCGGGTGGGCCGGATCACATCGACCCATGTCAGGTTATTGAATGTAAAGCTTTTCTGAGTGGCACCGGGCGCCGGCGGCAGATTCTTCGGCGGCGAGCGGCGCTTCCGCAATACCAGGTTGGTCATCGGCGCACCTCATAACAGCAATTGTCGGCAAGATCAGCCATTCGATTATACCTGTGGCGGTGGAACAAAACAATTAACTTGATCGTTCAAGTGTGTAGCGTATGGTGATCCCCCTCCTACGTGTCGCTGTACGCACCCTCCTTCAAGGGCCGCCTTTCGGGGCGGCCTTCTTTTGTGGCCCCAAACAGGATCGCAGCGCGATGATCGGTCAAAGGTCATAGGCGGCTTTCTATTGTCGAGTTAGCGAAAAGCGCTTCCCCCTGCCGGACATAAATCAACCTGGTATGTGGCTAGCCTGCTCAGGCCGCCCGCGTTATCCGTGCCGATTACATAATTACACTCTTACACAAATCTAATGGATGCGGCTGCCCAGGGGGCGTATACTGCACTCCACAATAGAAAGGATGTGCAGATGTCCACTCAGGTTGATGAGTTTGCCGCGTTGGATGCTTACTCGCAGGCGATCGTCGGCGCGGCCGAGCGAGCCGGCCCGGCGGTGGTCAAGATCGAGACCGGCCGCGGCGGGCGCTTGCCGAATGGCCGCCCCGGCCCGCAGCAGGGCCTCGGCTCGGGCGTGATCTACTCCAGCGATGGCCATATCCTCACCAATGCCCATGTGGTCGCCGGGGCGAATAAAGTGACCGTCACGCTCCCCGATGGTCGCAGCATGCCGGCCGGAGTGCTCGGCAGCGAACCGGGCCGCGACATGGCGGTGTTGCGGGTGGCGACGGGGGGTTTGCCGGTTGCCGAACTGAGCGCTGCGCCGCTGCGGATCGGGCAGTTGGTGGTGGCGATCGGCAATCCGTTCGGGCTTGATTTTAGTGTGACGGCCGGCGTGATCAGTGCGCTGAATCGCACCTTGCCGACCGGGCCGGGCCAGCAGTTGGATCACCTGATCCAGACCGATACGCCGATCAATCCCGGCAACTCCGGCGGGCCGCTGGTTGATGTGCAGGGCCGGGTGGTCGGTATCACCACGGCGATTGTGCCCTGGGGCCAGGGGTTGGGTTTTGCCGTGCCGACCAGCACCGCTTACGAGGTGATCAGCCGGATCAGTAATCGGCATCGCGAGGCGATCAGCAAGGGCGCGCTCGGCATCAGCGGCCTCGATGCACCGCTCGCCGAGGCGGCGATCCGCGCCAACAATTTACAGCAGCGGGCCGGCGTGTTGCTGCTCGAAGTCGCGCCGAACGGTGCAGCAGCCCAGGCCAGCCTGCGCGGCGGCGATATCTTGCTGGCGATCGAAGACCGCGCGGTCGAGACGGTCGATGCCTTGCGCAAAGTCGTGCAGGCGCTCCGTGGCCGCGGCCCCTGGCGGATCAGTTTCCTGCGCGACGGTCGCCGCCGCAATGTGAGCCTTGTGCCGTCTGCATGATGGATTCCGGCGCCATGCTATAATCGCCGCCATGACAAACACGTTTACGATTACAGCCCGCGACACGCAGAGCCGGGCGCGCAGCGGAATTGTGCATACGGCGCACGGCGATGCGCTGACGCCGATGTTTATGCCGGTCGGCACTCGCGCCACGGTCAAGTCGCTTACCCCACACGAATTGCAGGATATGCGGGCCGGGATCATCCTCGGCAATACCTATCATTTGTATTTGCAGCCCGGCCACGAGTTGATCGCGCGGCGTGGCGGGCTGCACCGGTTTATGGGCTGGGATGGCCCGATCCTGACCGACAGCGGCGGCTTTCAAGTCTTTTCGCTGGTTTATGGCGGCATCGCCGACGAGATCAAAGGCCGCCGCCCGCAATATCCCGGTCGCCAGCAAGAAATGGTGCAGGTGACGGAAGATGCGGTGATCTTCAAGAGCTATATCGACGGCTCGCGCCACGTTTTCACGCCGGAACGCAGTATCGAGGTGCAACATGGCCTCGGCGCCGATATTATCCTTTGTTTCGATGAGTTGCCGCCCTTTCGGGCCGGCCACGAGTATACGGCGCAGAGCATGGATCGCTCGCATCGCTGGGCCGAGCGTTGTTTAATCGCCCAGCGCAACCGCGATCCGCAGGTACTGCCGAATCCCGACCAGCGCTTGTTTGGGATTGTGCATGGCGGCGTGTTTCCTGAGTTGCGCAAGGCCAGCGCTGAGTTTATCGGTAATCTCGGCTTCGACGGATTGTGCATCGGTGGTTCGTTGGGCGGCGACAAACCCCAGATGTACGAGGTGGTGGATATGACCGTGCCCCACTTGCCTGATGGGTTGGCGCGGCATCTGCTTGGTGTCGGTGATGTTGATGATCTGTTGGAGGGTGTGGCCCGCGGGATCGATATGTTCGATTGCGTCAGCCCCACCAGGCTCGGCCGCCATGGCGCCGTGATTGTGCGCGATCGGGAGCGACGCTGGCGCTTGAATATCGAGAATGCGGCTTACCGCGAGGATGACGGGCCATTGCAGGAGGGTTGCCCTTGCTACACCTGCCGCCATTACTCACGGGCCTACATCCATTACCTTTATCGGGTCAAAGAATTGCTGGGCATCAGGCTGGTCAGCCTGCACAATGTCGCCTTTTTGATCAATCTCATGGCCGACGTGCGCGCTGCGATCACTGCCGGCGCCTTCGCGGCGCTGTATGAAGAATGGTTGGGTAAGCCGCTTCCGCAATGATTCGATCGTGCTGCGTGTCGGCGGGACGGCTGCCGGCACGATCGTTTGCTATGAACTAATCCGGGCCAGTGCCCGATCGTAGTGCGGCTCAATACATTCCGGCCGATCAATCGTCATCCCCAGATCGCGCAACCGCCCGTCGGCTACATCGTAAATGACGCCGTGGACGGCAAACGCCTGGCCTTGCTTCCACGCCTGCTGAACCACGGTGGTCTGGCAGACATGCAGCACCTGCTCGATCACATTCAGCTCACACAGATGGGCGAAACGCTCCTCGTCGCTGCGGTAGTGATTGAGCAATGCGGCATGTTTGGTGCGCACATCGTGGACATGGCGCAGCCAGTTGTCGATCATGCCGTAGGTGCGATTGTGCAATACCGCTTCGATGCCGCCACAGCCATAGTGGCCGCAGACGATAATATGGTTGACATGCAGCACTTCGATGCCGTATTGCAGCACAGCCAGGCAGTTCAAATCGGAATGAACCACGATATTGGCGATATTGCGATGCACAAACATCTCGCCGGGGAGCAGATCGACGAGTTCGGTGGCCGGCACCCGACTGTCGGAACAGCCGATCCAGAGGTACTGCGGCGCCTGTTGGGCCGCCAGATGGTGAAAGAAGTCCGGTTGTTTTGCGGTTATACGATCGGCCCAGGCTTTATTGCCGGCCAGTAAATGTCCAATACTATCCATTGAAAACCGCCTCCGGCGGTGCAGTGGGCGACGCATAAGGCATGTTTCGTTATCGCCCGGCTGAAGCACTCGGCTCCGCCAGGGCTGCACACGCTGTGGTATTGGCTCGTTCCGGTAGCCGGGCCGCCAGAACGAGCCAACGAATAGCCACGTAACGCGTGTAGCTAAAACCTACCACAAGGGTACACGACGCCGCTGGAAACTTCAATGGAGATCTATTCACCGAGGTAGATCACGCGGTACAGATTGCCGTTTTTGTCGTCGCTGACATACAGCGCACCATGGCGCCAACTACTACGCCCGCCGGGCGACCCCAGGCGCCGCCGCATTCCTGCTGCGGATTGTCGCGGAAGCCGGTTAAGAAAGCTTCGCTTTGCACCGGCTGGCCGTCGGCCACAATCACCCGCGCTACTCGGCAATCCCGTGGCGTCTGATCGGCGTTCCACGAACCATGATAGGCCACAAATAGATCGCCCTGGTAGTCCTCGGGAAAGCCTTCGGCGCGATACTGGGTGATGCCGAGCGGCGCGGCGTGGGCGAGATCGGTAAAGAGCGCCGGTGTTGCCTGAGTGCAGTCGAAGACCTCGCCATTGAGATTCACGCGTTGGTCCGGCACTTCCTGCGTTCCAGCCGGAACTGCGCCGAGTGCGGGCGTATAGCAGTAGGGCCAGCCATAATGCTTGCCCGGCTCAACCGCGATCACGATCTCCTCCGGCGGCGTGTCGTTGCCTAAGCCGTCGCTGCCGTTGTGGGTCGCCCAGAGTGCGCCCTGATCGGTGAAAATGAAATCGACACTGTTGCGCAAGCCTTCCGCCCAGACTGCGCGCCGGCGCTCGTTGGGATCGTCGGCAAAGGGATTATCGGCCGGAATAGAGCCGTCGGGGTTGTAGCGCATGATCGCGGCTCGTTGCGGATCGCCCTCGGGGTTGTTGTTGCTCTCGGAGCCTGCGGCAACATAGAGTTTGCCGTCGGGGCCGAAGTGCAGGGTGCGCGACGTATGGCCGCCGCAACATGGCAGATCGTCGATGATCACCATTCGCTCGCCGTTGTCATCCATGTCGCCGTCATTGTTTTGATCTTGCAACCGCACGATCCGCTGCTGCTGGGCGGCGTAGAGTGCGCCTTCAAACCACTGCATGTTGTGGACGCCCGGCAGGTTTGTGGCCACCGGAATAACTGCATCGGCGCGGCCGTCGTTATCGCTGTCGGGTACGCGTACGATCCGCTGCGCGCCACGCTCGGCCACGTACAATACACCTTGCGGGCCAACCGTCATCAGGCGCGGGGCGTTCAGATCTTCGGCGAACAATCGCACCGCAAAGCCCTCCGGCACCGTCAGGCGGGCGCTGGCCTCGTCGGGCGGCGGCAGATCGGGAATGCTGCGCCCATCACTTAATGCGGGCAGAAAAACTTGCTGCACCGGCTGGGCCGAGACGACGATCGCGCCGAGCAACATCAGGCTGACGGCAGCGGCGGCGAGTAGATGATTCCTGCGCATGAAACCTCCTGTCAATAAAATGGCCCGTAGAGGCGAAGGATCGCGCAACACACGATCCTTCGCCTCTACCGGGCCGCCGCGGGCCA
>JAAUQO010000054.1 GCA_012032775.1 Oscillochloris sp.
AGGACGATCCGGCCCGCGTGTTGCTCGACAACCTGCTGCGCACTCGCCAGGCCAAGGCCCGTCCCTGCGATTGAACCTCTCACATTTGAGGCGCGCCGGAAGCGATCGAACATATAGGCTAGCTCCTCGTCGGGGATGCCGATACCCTGATCCCGCACCTGAACCCTTGCCCACTTCGCTTCATCTGTGGTCTCGACATCAACAGCGACGGTAATGACGCCGCCGGCGGGGCTGTATTTCACTGCGTTCGATACGAGGTTATCCAGCACGCGCTTGATGCGCAATGGATCGACTTGTAGCACCAGCTCCGGAAGGTGAGTTTTGAGGATGATCTGATGGGGCGCCGTTCCCTGCTTCATGTCTGCCACGACAGCCTGCACCAGAGCAACGAGATCGGTTGCTGTGCGGTGTATATCAATGGGTTGCCCGGCCCGTAGTCTGGCCGCGTCGAGCAACTCCGCGATCTGGGCTTTCATCTGTAGGGATGCTCTTCCAATGGCTGTAACACCGCGCACTACCCGCTCAGGCGTTGGGGTACTATTGAGCAGTTGTCTTTGGAGCAACTGAGCCTGACCGAGCACCGTTGTCAGAGGATTGTTCAGGTCGTGAGAGATGAGCGCCATCAGTTCCTCGCGAGAGCGTACTGCCCCCTCTGCCTCGGCGCGTGCGGCCTGCTCGGCGTGGTACAGGCGCACCTGATTGAGTGCAAGGGCCAGTCTTCCGGCCACTTCCTCCACAACCTGACGATCTTCGGCCCGAAACTCCCGGCCTGTAGCCAGCATACCAAGGCTGAGCATACCAAGGAGCCGGCCTTGCGCCTCAAGCGGCACAATCACTGGATCAGCGGCCCCAATGGCGTGGAGATGCGTCTGAATCAGGTTTAGCGCGGCCTTTGTAGTTGGCTTGTCAAGACACTTCGATCTGTCAGCTTCCGGGTACTCAGCCGGTTCGGTACTGATCCGCGCCGCTCGTTGTTTGAATTCGGAGGCAAAACTCAGCGCCGCCACCTGCCACCGTCTGCCGTTGAACGTGTGGAGAAGGCAGTAATCGGCGAGGCGCGGAACCAGCAACTCCACCACAGCGGTCAGGGTCGTCTCGTCGCTGATCGAGGCGGTAAGCAACCGGCCGATCTCAGCCACCATCCGGGCCTGGTACTGCCGGCGGCGCGAACGTAGCTGCATCTGAACCACGCTGAGAAGGGTCTGGCCGCTGATTGGTCGCTCTAAAATAAGAACATTGCCTAGCTGCTGAACGAAAGGTGCGCTCAGGAGTTGATGAATGTCGGTGTCGGCGAGCACAATCACTGGCAGATTCGACCAGGTCGGTTGTGTCGCGAGGGCGGAGATAAGCAGGGGCCGACGTTGTGGCGTCAGTGCCTCCTCGGTTAGCAGCACAACGCCGACGCCGCGCACAAGTTCGGCCGCAACGTTCGCCAGATCCAGACAAATGGTGCATGCGATGCCGGCATGGGTGAAGAGCTTCCGGCTTAGTTGCGCATCTTTGGCGGTAGGTGCAATCACCAGCACCTGTTCTTCATCCTGAAATGTGGGACTAACCATCCTGCGGGCGCTCCGTATCTAAGAGTGGTTTAGCGGAACCACGGTAGGTGGGTACGCCGGTGAGAACACCCTGAAAGCCATACAGTGGTGCGCCCAGGCGCAGCCCTCCCGCATCGATCTGGAACTCACGAATGGTGTGCTCGTGTGGACCGCTGCGCTTTTTAACCACTGAGATGGCCCGACGAACGGAGCCACTAGCCTCAAAGTAACGCAGCAAGATAACGGTATCGGCCAGATAGCTGGCGTCCAACGGGGTTTCCATACCGGCGCCGATCAATCCTGTCTGCCCCACCACCAGCATCGTCACCACCCCACGCTGTCCAAGGTAGGTCAGTAGTTCGTGGAGTTGGGCGAGCAGGAAGCGCTCGCCCGGCATCGCATTGAGGTAGCCGTTCAGGCTGTCGATCACCACGACCCGAGCCTTTATCCGCTCCACCTCGGCTCGCACGAGATGGATAAACTCACCGGGTGCGAGTTCGGCCGGATCGATCTGCTGGATCTGGAGTCGGTTCGCCTCACGGGATGGCTGGATATCAAGCCCGATACCGGCCGAGCGGGCCAGAAAGACGTTGAGGGCCTCGTCGAAGGTGAAAATCACGGCCCGCTCTCCCTTGGCCGTAGCTGCGAGTGCGTACTGAGTCGCCAGGGAAGACTTGCCGGTGCCGGCGGGGCCGATCAGAAGCGTACTGGTACCGTAGTGCAGGCCGCCGCCGAGCAGCTTGTCGAGCTCGCTCACTCCACTGACAAGGAGTTCGATCGCGACCGGTTGGTGGTGTTCGGCTGCAATCAGGCGTGGGAAGACCGCAAGCCCGCCGCGGATGATACGGAAGTCGTGGAAGCCGCCACGGAAAGCGCGGCCGCGGAATTTGGTGACACGCAGCCGGCGACGCTCAGCGCCGTACTCCGGCGACAGATGTTCCAGCAACACGACCCCATGCGCGATACTTTCAAGCTGGCGATCGTTGGCCTCGGCGGTCAGATCGTCCAGCAACAGCACCGTAGTTCTCCGTTCGGCGAAAAACTGCTTCAGGGCGAGGACTTGCCGGCGGTAGCGTAGCGGACTCTGCGAGAGCAGGCGCAGATCGGAGAGCGAGTCGACGACCACCCGAGCCGGCTTCGAGCGCTCGACTGCGGCAAAGAGCGTGCTCATCGTTTCGCCCAGTTCCACCTCTGAAGCATGAAACATCAATGACTGGCTATCGAGGCTGCGCAGATCGTCGGCAATCGGTAATTCGTAGATCTCCAGGTTGTCAAGCGACCAGCCATGAGATGCGGCGCTTTCGTGCAGCTCCTCGGCGGTCTCCGAAAGGGTGATGTACAGCCCCCGCTCGCTGTGACGTAGGCCTTCGAGCAGAAACTGGAGGCTCAGGGTTGTCTTTCCTGCGCCGGGGTTACCCTCGATCAGATAGAGCCGGTGAGGTGTGAAGCCGCCGCCAAGGATGTTGTCGAGGCCGATGATACCGGTTGCTGCGGGGGACGGATTCAATGGTTGTGTGTTATCCATGTAAGTACCCTTGGGCGGGGAAAGGATCTTATCATATGCAGATCGGCGTGGATTTGATCTGAGGGATCGGCATCATTATTATACGCCAATATTTCCTGCGGCTGTTATGGTGCTTGACATCCCCTGAACCGGCTGCTATACTCCGCTTAACCGATTAAGCACTTAATCAATTAACTGAACTGCGGAGACTCCATCGTGGCCACGATCAAGGACGTAGCTGCGCGGGCGGGTGTCTCGACTGCAACGGTTTCATACGTCATCAACGGTACCGGCACGGTTACCGAAGCCACCCGCCAACGGGTGCTGACGGTGATCGCCGAATTGGACTACCGGCCGAACTATGCGGCCCGCTCGCTGCGTACCAGGCCGCGAACCCTGGGCCTGGTGTTGCCGACATTGGCCGAGCGTCTGGCGGATCCGACCCTGGCTGAGTTGGTGGCCGGGCTTTCCGCCGGCGCTGCCGAGGCGAACTACTATCTGTTGTTGGCGACGGTGAGTCAGGGGCAGTCGGAAGCCGAGCTTGGGGCGCAACTGACTCTGAGCGGCCGGATCGATGGACTGGTGTTGTTCGATCTGCGGAGCGACGACGAGCGGCTCGGCTACTTGCAGGAACGGGGTGTCCCATTCATCTGTGCCGGCCGCCCCGCCGGTGTCGATGCTGCCTACGTCGCCTTTGATCTTGTCGGAGGCGCGCAGACGGCAACTCGTCACTTGATCGCGCAAGGTCATCGGCGGATCGCCTTGATCGATCTGCCCTCCGATCTGGCCGATAGTGAGCCGTTCTTTGCCGGGTATGCTGCGGCACTGGAGGCAGCCTGCCTGGAGCTCGATCCGCTGTTGACGATCGAGGCCGGCAGCAGCCAGGACGACGGTATGGCGGCGATGCTTGAGTTGCTCGATACGCCGGAGCCGCCCACAGCCGTGCTGGCCGCCAGCGATGCGCTCGCCTTCGGCGCCATGCACGCCCTGCGTGATGCCGGGATCGCCGTTGGGAGCGGGATCGCCCTGATCGGCTACGGTGATGTGCCCCTTGCCGCACATACGCATCCGCCGCTCACGACATTGCGGGCGCAGCGGGCAACCATGGGCCGCGAACTGGCCGGTCGCCTGATTGCGCAGATCGAAGGCCGCCACCACGAAACACCCGGATTGATCTTACCATTGCATCTAATCGTCCGGCGAAGTACGGAATAGTTGGGATCAAGCACTATCCAATGGAGGAATGCACTCATGGCAGGAATTAAGTTCGAGCACGTCTGGAAACGCTTTGGTGAAGTGTCGGTATTGAAAGATCTGCACTTCGACATTAACGACGGCGAGTTTCTGGTGCTGGTCGGCCCTTCCGGCTGCGGCAAGTCCACCGCGCTGCGCTGCCTCGCCGGCCTCGAAGAGATCACCGACGGCAACATCTTTATCGGCGACCGGGTTGTCAACGACGTGCCGCCGAAAGATCGCGATATCGCGATGGTCTTCCAGTCCTACGCGCTGTATCCGCACATGAGCGTTTACGATAACATGGCCTTCGGCCTTAAGCTGCGCAAAGTCCCCAAGACCGAGATCGATAAGCGTGTGAAAGAGGCCGCCGATATGCTCAGCATCGGGCACTTGCTTGATCGCAAGCCCAAGGCGCTTTCGGGCGGTCAGCGCCAGCGTGTCGCCCTCGGCCGCGCAATCGTGCGCGACCCGGCCGTCTTCTTGATGGACGAGCCGCTTTCGAACCTCGATGCCAAGCTGCGTGTGCAGACGCGGGCTGAGATCAACAAGCTGCACCAGCGCCTGAAGACGACCTTTATTTATGTGACCCACGACCAGACCGAGGCCATGACGATGGGTACGCGCATCGCCGTGATGCGTGACGGCATTTTGCAGCAGCTCGATTCGCCGCAGAATCTGTACGATAACCCGTCGAATATGTTTGTGGCCGGCTTTATCGGCAGCCCCTCGATGAACTTCTTCGAGGCCAAGCTCGATCGGGTCGATGGCGGCGTGGCCGCAGTGATCGGTAAGGATTTTGTGGTGCGAGTGCCGCAGGAGAAGGTCGAGAAGATCGGCAGCCACGTCGGCAAGGATATCTTCTTCGGCATTCGGCCCGAGGATCTGCACGATGCGAATTATGTGCCGCGCGGCGTGAGTGAGGATGCCCGCATCCCGGCGATGGTGAATGTGACTGAGCCGATGGGCTCCGAGGTGTATGCCTACGTCGAGAATAGCGGCAAGGAGTTTATTGGTCGCTTCGACCCGCGCTCCACCGCTCGCACCGGCCATAAACTCGATGTGGTGCTCGATATGGGTAAGATGCACATCTTCGACCGCGAGAACGAGAAGGCGCTGGTCTAGTTCATCGCTCAAACCCAAAAGAGCCGCGACACCTACCCTGTCGTGGCTCTTTTGCATGTCCCGGCGACTGCCGGATTGCAGCAAAAGGTGTTGTGGTCGTGATCGTCGGCAAATGCGACGGTCACGACCACACGTTTTTATCCCCTAAAGCAGGCCAAGAGTTTCATCCATGTCCAGCATCAGATTCATCGATTGCACCGCCTGGGCCGAGGCGCCTTTGCGCAGATTATCGAGGGCCGAGACGATAATATAGCGTCCGGATTCCGGCTCGACCGGCTGAATCCCGAAGAGCAGCAGGTTGCTGTTCTGCACATGCCGTAGCTCCGGCAGTTTGCCGGCCGGCAACAGATGCACGAATGGCTCGTTGTCGTACACCTTGTAGACGGCGCGTACTTCTTCCGGGCTGATACCGGGGCGGAGATTGACATAAATTGTCGAGAGGATACCGCGGAAGACCGGCAGCAGGTGCGGCGAAAAGATGATGTGCAGCCCGGTCTGTTGTTCGAACTCGGGCAGATGGCGATGGACGCGGCCGATATTGTAGGCGCTGAAAGTTTCGTGGGCTTCGCCGAAATGGGTTTTCAGAGCCAGTGATCGCCCGGCGCCCGAAACCCCCGACTTGGCATCGACAATTGCGTTGCCGTCGGCGATCAATCCGGCGCGAGCCAATGGCGCAAGCGGCAAAATCCCACTCAGCGGGTAGCAGCCGGTATTGGCGACGAACTTCGCATTGCGGATCGCCTCACGATACAATTCAGGCAGTCCATACACCGCCGCCGCCTGCAACTCAGGGGCCGGGTGGGGTTTACCGCGCCAGCGCTCGTATTCTTCGACGCTACCCAGGCGAAATGTGTCGGAGAAATCGATCACCTTTACGCCGGCTTCAAGCGCCCGCGCGATGATCTGATCCAGGTTGGGTGTGTTATGGGGCAGACACGTAAAGATCAGATCGACATCACGCGGATCGACCGCATCGACCGCCATCAGCGGCGTATCGATCATGGTTGGGAAGATATCGCTCAACCGCCGGCCCGCCGCCGAACGCGCCGTCGCAAATGCGATCTCCACCTCGGGATGGCGCTCAAGAATCTGAATCAACTCAAATCCGGTGTAGCCGGTTGCACCGTAAATACCCACACGTGCCATTCGGGTTCCTCCCTGCTGTCATTCGCCGCCGGTTTTGCGGTGGTTGGTGTGTCCTGCACACTATTCGCGACATTATACTCCTTTGGCGGCCCAACTGATATGTTGGCAAGCTGATTGCATGATCGCCTTCCGGCGCAATCGGCGTATCTCTGCGTGGTTGGGTCGCACGGGCAACCCAATCACAAAAAGGTATACTATCTTTGTCACTATTCACACAAGGGAGGTAGCGATGGCGAGGCGAGTGCTGATCCTGTCGGCAAGTGTTGGTTCGGGACATATTTCGGCTGCCGCAGCGATCGAGCAGGCGTTGCGTACATATCCTGATATGCAGGTCGAGAATCGCGATGCGCTGAAACTTACCAGCCGGATCTATCAGGTAACCGCCTCGGATGCCTATTTTGCCCTGGTGAAGGAGAATCCCTGGCTGGTCGGCTGGTGGTACGATCAAAATGATGAGCCGTTTCGCAACGAAGTCGGCGCGCTGAAGCTCTGGAACATGCTGAATGCGCAGCCATTGGCCGATTTTATCCTCGATTATCGCCCCGATATCACGATCTGCACCCACTTTCTGCCCGCTGGTATGGTGGCGCAGTTGCTTAGCGAAGGCGAAATCGCTACCAGGCTGGCAATTGTAACCACCGACTTTGATTTTCAGGGGATGTGGCTGAGTCGCGTCTTTCACCGTTATTTTGTGGCGATTGAAGAGACGAAAGTGCATCTGGCGGCGCTGGGCGTTGATCCGGAACGGGTGACGGTCTCCGGCATTCCGGTCAATCGTTTATTCGGCGAACCGGTCGATCGCCCGGCGGTGTTACAGCACTTCGGGTTACGTGATGAACTGCCGGTGATTATGGTTTCGGCAGGCGCACTTGGCGGCGGCCCCGCCCAGCAGATTGTGGCCCAATTGCTGCAATTGCGCACTCCGGCTCAGGTGGTGGTGGTATGCGGACGTAATCAAACCCTACGCCAGGAAGTGACAAAGCAGGTTTCCGGCCAGGCTGAACGCTTTCGTGTGATCGGCTTCACCAACGAGATGCCCGACTTACTACGCGTTGCGACGCTGTTTATCGGCAAGCCGGGCGGGCTTACTGCGGCTGAGTGTCTGGCCGCCGGTTTGCCGATGGTGGTGATCGAACCAATCCCCGGCCAGGAGGAGCGCAATACCGATCATCTGCTGGAGAACGGCGCGGCGATCCGCTGTCGTTCGTTGAACACACTTGCCTACAAGGTCGATCGGATCTTGTCGGAGCCGGGCCGGCTTGATGGGTTGCGGGCCGGTACGCGCCGACTCGGCCGGCCTGATGCGGCTGCGGTTGTGGCCGATACGCTGCTGAACGATAGCAGTGAGCCGCAATCTTTTAGCAGCAACGAGTTGAAGCAGATTATCGCCGCCGCCCGCAATAACGAAGTCGAGATTCCCGAACCGCCGGCCCGTCGGCCCGAAGTCGCACTGTATCACGACGACACCGGGCGCTATGTCGGTGTGATCACGCCCGATGATCTGCAATTTCTGATCGATCAACTGGAAGAGGAAGATGACGACGACGAGACATACTATGTCGATCCGTCAACCCTCGATTTTCTGGCTGAACGCGGCGCTCGCCCAACGCTGTTGGATGTGCTTTGGCACGCTGTTGCCGATCGTTCCGGCACGGAGATCCGCTATGTGCGATCCGCTTGATCAATCCGAACGGCAAAACGGAACCAATGGCTCCAGTTTCGCCGTTTGCCGTTTGCCTTCTGAATTGACCCTATGAACGCACTGCTCCTTCGAACATCAGTCCGTTACTTACTCCGGCACCCCTGGCAATTCGGTTTATGTGTCCTCGGTGTGGCACTTGGCGTGGCGGTCGTGGTTGCGATCGACCTTGCGAATGCCAGCGCCGGTCGGGCTTTCGATCTCAGCACCGAGCGGGTGACCGGCCGGGCGACCCATCAGATTGTCGGCGGGCCGGCGGGGATCGACGAATCGCTCTACCGCACCTTGCGGGTCGATCTCGGTCTCGATGCGATTGCGCCGGTTGTCGAGGGCTATGTGCGTGTGCCCGAGTTGGGCGGACGCACCGTGCAACTCTTCGGCGTCGATCTGTTCGCCGAGGCGCCATTTCGTACCTATCTGGCCGGCGCTGCTCCCGGCGGCGGTCAGGTTGATCTGCGGGCCTTGCTGATCGAGCCGGGCGCCGTGTTGCTCTCGGCCGAAAATGCCGCCCAGGCCGGGGTGAGACCCGGCGAGCGGCTGACGCTTGTGGTTGGTTCACGGGAAGAACCGGCCCGCGTGGTGGGCCTGCTTACCCCCGACGATGATCTGAGCCGGCGGGCGCTCGATGGCTTACTGATCGCCGATATTGCCGGCGCCCAGGAGTTGCTCGGCCAGGTTGGGCAACTCAGCCGGATCGACCTGATTTTGGAAGATGCGGCGACGATTGCAGCAGTACAGGCGCTGCTGCCGCCGGGCGTGAGTCTGGAACGGGCCGAGGCGCGTTCGGCGGCGTTGGAACAGATGACACGGGCCTTTGAGTTGAATCTGACGGCGCTGAGTCTGTTGGCGCTGATCGTGGGTATGTTCCTGATCTATAACACCGTTACCTTCAGTGTGGTGCAGCGGCGCGGCTTGCTTGGCGCGCTGCGCTGCCTTGGGGTAACGCGGGGCCAGGTGGCGGCGCTGGTGCTGAGCGAGGCGGTCGTGATCAGCCTGATCGGCTCGCTGCTTGGCCTTGGCCTGGGAGTTGTGCTCGGCCGCGGGTTGGTTGGTCTGGTGACGCAGACGATCAACGATCTGTACTATGTCGTTACAGTGCGCGCACTCAGCATCGATCCGATTGTGTTGCTGAAAGGCTTCGGATTGGGTGTTACGGCAACCCTGGCGGCGGCGGCGGTTCCGGCGCTCGAGGCGATGTTCACGCCGCCGCGCACGGTGCTGCGGCGTTCCAGTGTCGAGGATCGGGTGCGGCGGGTGGTGCCGCTGGCGGCCCTGGCCGGTGCGCTCTTGATTGCGCTCGGCGGGGTGGTGTTGCTGATTCCGGCGCCGGTAGAGACGCAAGGTGCGGCGCCGCTCCTTGTTGCGTTCGGCGGGTTGTTCGCAATCGTGATCGGCGCGGCCTTGCTCGCGCCGCTCCTGACGGTTGGCTTGATGGCGCTTTTGCGCCCGCTTATGGGCCGGCTGTTCGGATTGCTCGGGCGCATGGCCGCCCGCGATGTGGTCGCCTCGCTCTCGCGTACCGCTGTGGCTGTGGCAGCCCTGATGGTCGCCGTCAGTGTGACGATCGGCGTCGGCTTGATGGTCGGCAGCTTTCGCCAGACCGTTGTTTCGTGGCTTGAGCAATCACTGGTGGCCGATGTGTATGTAGCGGCGCCGAGTAACCTCGGCAATCGTACCGATACCACGATCGCGCCGGCGTTGGTACCTGAGATCAGTACTGCCGCAGGCGTGGCCGCCGCCACGACTCTGCGCAGTGTGAGCGTCGATACCGCGTATGGGCCGCTGACACTTGTGGCGATCGACGGCAATCGCGAACGCGGCCGTAGTGCGATCCGCTTCCGGCAGGGCGGCGACGCGGCGACCTGGGATTCGTGGGAGCAGGGCGCGATCTTTATCTCGGAGCCGCTGGCGTATCGCAGTGGCCTGGGAGTTGGCGATCAACTGACGTTGCGTACCGATCGCGGCCCGCAAGATTTCCCGATCGCCGGAGTTTACGACGATTATTCATCGGATCGCGGTGTGATTCGCATGGCCGGGCCGGTTTATCGGGCCGCCTGGGATGATTACGCGATCTCAAGCCTGGCGTTGTATGCGGCGCCGGGCGTTGATGTCGATCAGTTGGTGGATCAGTTGCGGGCACAAGTCGGCGATCGGGCGACACTGGTGATCGGCTCGAATCGGGCGCTGCGCACCGGCACCCTGGAGGTTTTCGATCGCACATTTGCGATCACAGCGGTGTTGCAACTCCTGGCGACGATTGTGGCATTTATTGGGATTTTGAGTGCCTTGATGGCCTTGCAACTCGAACGCGCACGCGAATTGGCCTTGTTGCGGGCCAATGGTTTAACGCCGCGCCAACTCTGGGCGCTGGTGATCTCGCAGACCGGCCTGATGGGCCTGACGGCCGGATTGTTGGCGGCGCCGCTGGGATTGGTGCTGGCACTGGTGTTGATCTATGTGATCAACCGGCGTTCGTTCGGCTGGACGCTCGACCTGAACCTCGATCCGCGCCTGTTTGGCCAGGCGCTGCTTGTTGCACTGATCGCTGCCGTGCTGGCCGGGATCTATCCCGCCCTGCGCATGAGTCGTACCAGCCCGGCGATTGCCTTGCGCGAAGAATGAGGATGCAGGTTGGGCGTGTAGGGTCGCAACATGCTGCAACCCTACGGCCCAATCATTGTCTGAGCGGCGCGGACAATGGTTTGCAGCCGGCTACGGCGTAGGCGGCGCAGTGAATCGTCGAGCGGAATCCAGACAGCATCGACGATCTTTTCGCGCTGATCGGGGCGCGGCTCACCGGCCACGGCGCGCAGCAGGTAGTACGAGACAATTTTTTTACGCGGGCCGGATCGCTTCTTGATGCGGTAACTCGCTACTGCAACCAGGTCGAGCACATCGGCGGCGATCCCGGTTTCTTCATATACCTCGCGGATAACCGCGCGAATATCGCTTTCATTGCGTTTCCGTGCGCCTTTCGGCAATGACCAGTCGCCGCCGCGCTTGCGGATCAACAGCAGTTCAATGGTTGCATCTGAAGTTGTGCGGATCACCACAGCGCCGACGGCATACACCGTCTTCATGGCTGTTCTCCGAATAGTGCAGGATCTGCTGCAAAGCGATCAACGACTACGCCGTTGCAGACGCAGAAATCGTCGGAGTTGGATGATCTGAGTTGGGGCATTTTCGAGAAGTAGGCAAACGATTACAGGATCCCGCAAATAACAGCTTACCCCGGCATTATAGCACCGGCGGATATTGACCGGATGCTACTCGCGGCCGCGCAAAAGGGTGAGTCCGAGGACAATTGCGGTGAGTATTGCGCCGATCAAGCCGACGCTGAGCAGAATCGTCGGAAGGACGCCATTCCAGCCGGCGATGCCGATTGCGATTGCGACTGCGGCTACGCCCAGGATGAGTGCGGCAAGCACCACTGCCATCGCCAGACGATTGGCGGCGCCGATCATTGCGCCGCTCACCCGATGCAGTTCCAATTCACGGGTTTGGAGTCGTAGTTCGCCGTCGTTCAGCAGTTGCAACACATCACCGAGTTGTGAGGGCAGTTCAAACATCACTTCGCCCAACTCACGTCCGCCGCTCAACGCCTGACGGCTCAACTCCTGGGGCGAGAACTGCTCGGCCAATGCCCGTTGCACATAGGGCCGGGCGATCCCAAACACATCAAGTGACGGGTCGATCTGCAATCCGACACCTTCCATCATCACGATCGCTTTCAGCAGCATCGCAAGTGGGCCGGGCAAGCGGATAGCGTGGCGGCGCAGCAGCGCCAGCAATTCGCCGATCGTCTCGTTGGCCGAAATTTCCGAGAGCGGCCGATCGACAAAAGCGCTGGTGAAGCGCTCCAGATCGCGGCGCAGCACCGGCGTGATGTCGCGGCGCGTCAGCAGGCCCATGCGCTCCATCGCTCGTAATGCTGCGGCGCTGTCGTGCTGTGTGACAGCCGCCAACAACAACAGCAACGCCTGGGTTGTTTCGCGATCAAGGCTGCCGACCTGGCCATAATCGACCACGCCGAGGACATTGCCGGGCATGGCGAAGAAATTGCCGGGATGTGGATCGCTGTGAAAGAACCCATAGCTGAAGATCTCCTCCAGAATAAGCTCGACACAGTGGCGCGCCATTGTACAACGGTCGATCCCTGCGGCCTCAAGGGCGGGAATATTGGTGAGCTTTACACCATAGAGCCGTTCAGTGGTGAGCACCCGCGCATCGGTATACTCCCAGTGGATCTGCGGCACATGCACATACGGGTTATGGCCGAACAATCGCCGGAAGCGATCGGCGTTATGGGCCTCGCGGCGGTAATCCAGTTCGGCGCGCAGGGTTGTGGCGAACTCGTGGGCCAGATCGACGAGTTTGTACTGCGCGGCGAATTCGAGCCGCTCCTGAGCCAGCCCGGCCAGATCGACCAGAATCGCCAGATCGGTGTAAATGCGCTGCTGAATATCGGGTCGCTGAACCTTCACGGCCACTTCGGCGCCGGAGTGCAAGACAGCGGCATGAACCTGACCCAACGAGGCGGCGGCGAGCGGCGTACGCTCGAACGAGGCATAGAGTTGGTCGATCGGCCGCTCGAAACTCTCTTCGATCAGTGCGATCGCCTGTTCAGCGGGAAAAGGCGGGACAGTATCCTGTAGTTTGCCCAACTCGTAGACAAACTCGCTGGGTAGCAGATCGGGGCGAGTGCTGAGCGCCTGCCCGAGCTTGACAAAGGTGGGGCCGAGCGCCACCAGCGCCTCACGCAGACGTGCGGCGTTGCTGAGGGGCATCGGCGGCGGCATCCGCATCACCAGCCGGCGCGGCAACGAGAGCAACGAGATCAGCCCCAACTGCTCCACCAGGTACCCAAAACCATGACCGACCAGCACCTGGGCGATCTCGCGGTAACGACCAAGATAACGTGCCTGACGAATAAGCGGCCACATGTGGTAACGTCACTGTAAGGGCGAAGCAGTCGCCGGGTGGCGAATCCCCTAAGGGGCCGGAACCACAAGGCGACTGCTTCGCCCACACGCCATGTTCTGCGCCCCACGCCTATCGGATCAGGGCGAGCAGATGCGGTAGAAAAATCAAACAACCCACGAGCACACTGGCGATCGCGCAGATCAGAACTGTACCGGCGGCGACATCCTTGGCGATCTTGGCAAGCGGATGCGGTTGCGTCGTAACCAGATCAACAACTGCCTCGATTGCGGTATTGACTCCTTCGACCGCCAACACCAGCGCGATCGTCACGATCAGCACCAGCCATTCCCAGCGCGCCACGCGCAATACTGCCGCCAGCGCCAATGCACACGCGCCGATAAGACAGTGGATTTGCGCGTTTCGTTGGGTGCGCAACAAGTACCAGACACCGGCAAATGCATAGCCGAAAGCCGCCAGGAGTGAACGCATATCGCGCCGCCGGGCGGGCGGCGAATGCTGCGCCCTACAGACATGGGCGGACGGCGGTTCGGGTGGTGCGATCGTTGGTGGCTGATCCATAGCCTACAATCGGCTGCGACGCGCAGGTGGGCAGAGTACGCTGCGTGAACAGCCGTTCTGGACGATAACAACACCCTGATTATACACGATACGCTTCGCTGCTATAATGCCGGGCGCGGCGTACATGGCTGGGCGCACACCCGGCCGACGGCCAAAGAAGCCGCTTCGTCTTGCTGGAGGCAAACAGCCCATTATGCGGATCGCCTAACCGGCAACCGCGTAAGATGGGTAACTGACGGGCCGGGAGATTGTACCTGTTGCCGGTATGCTGGTTCGTGAGTCCCGGCTTTCGATGAGATTCCGGTAGCTCCTTGCCGGAATCGGCAATGCAGTAGGAGACCAGTACCCATGCGATTGATCATCGTTCGTCACGGCGAGAGTGAGTGGAATCGGATTCACCGCTACCAGGGCCAACTCGATTCGCCGTTGTCGGAGGTTGGTATGCAACAGGCTGAGGCGCTTGGCGAGCGCCTGAAGCACGAGCAGATCGACCACATCTATACCAGCCGGCTTCAGCGCGCGGCGCTTACCGCCAGGGCGATCGCCCGGCATCATCCCGGTGTGCCGTTTGAGAACGATGAGGCTCTGTTGGAGATCAGCCACGGCGAGTGGGAAGGGAAGTTCGCCGATGAGATTGAGGCTCAGTACGCCGAGGGCTTACGAGAGTGGCGCAAGCACCCGACGCGCTCGCAGATGCCCGGCGGCGAGAGTTTCAGCAATGTGCTCAAACGCACCCTCGATTTCAAAGAGCGCCTGCTTGCCCAGCACCGCGATCAGACGGTGCTGGTGAGTACCCATGACGTGGTTGTGAAGATCCTGGTCGCCGATTCATTGGGCATGAACATGGATCGCATCAACCGGATCTGGGTAACGAATGCCAGTATCAGTGTGATTGAATACGGCGACGAGTTGCCGTATCTTGTGAGCCTGAGCGAAGCCGCGCATCTCGGTACGCTCGCCAGCACACGCGAGGGCCAGAAGGCGATCTAAACCGCAGAAGGTATCCGGGCGCAGCATGCTGCGCCCTTTCAGCAATTCTGATTCGTCATCAGGCGGCAACGGTCGAAGATCAATGCGCCGATCTTATCGATGATCTGGCGCGGCACTTCGACGAACTGCCAATAAAGCATATCTCCCCAGATCAACTCCTCGCGGATCGCCGTGCGCAAGAGTGTCCACTGGGCGATCAGCCCGGCATTCCAGTAGATCAACAATCCGGCCGCAAGTAGGATCGGCCAGATGCCGATCTGCGGGCGCAACCAGTGAATGAGCGCCGCCAGACCCAGCACGAAGATCGGTGTACACTCGATCAGGCGGCGAAAGCCGAAGGCGCGCCGGAGATGCCAGGTGGTGCCGAACGCACCATTGATGTAGGTCTGGGCCAGAAATCCCGCCAGCAACAACACGGCAAGCCAGATATCTTTGCGCCCAAGCCGGATCAGCCCCAGGAGGCCGATCGCCAGCACCGGCGCCCAGAGGAACGCGCCCCGGCCGGGATCGATCAGGGTATTGAAGAAGTTCGGGCTGGTCCAGATCAATTTGCCGCTGACGGTAGACGAAGGTGTCGGCTGGCCGTTGAGCACCTGATAAGCTAATAATTGCGGTATGATCGCCAGGATCAACATCAGCAAAAATGCGCCATGCCGGCCGAACTGCCGTGCCGCCGCCGGCCAATCACGCCGGCGCAACAGATTGCGGTACTGCGCCAGGGCTTCGAGGGCTGGAATGATCAACAGCAGTCCCAGTTGCTCGCGGGTTATCACCATCAGGCCGCCGACCAATCCCAGCAACAGCCACATCCCCAGGCTGCGCTCGCCCGGCCGGCCCCAGTGGCGCATCCAGAATGTCAGGAACAACGCAAACAGAAAGAAGCCGTTTGCGTGCGACCAGGGCATGGCGATGTAGCTGTAGAATACCAGCGGCGAGGCTAGAAAGACGGTCAGGGTTGCGACGGTTGCCGCGAAATCGTCGCTGAAACGGCGAGCCAGCCGATAGGTCAGTTGCAATCCAAGGGCGCAATACAGTACCGTCATCATCGTTGCGCCAAGGATATACGGCTGGCTGTAGCCGTCGCGCGGGATGCTTGCGCCAAAGCTGTTGGCGAGCAGCACAACGCCGTCGGCGAGGATCAAACCCGGCGCCCACAGAATCGCCGAGCCGACCGGGGCGACATTGCGCAATAAACCGGTTTCCGGGTTCGGGTTGACGGCATCTTCGCGCAACAGTGCGTCGCGCACGGCGGTATCGCCAAAGCGCAAGCCTTGCGCGGCGAAGTACGTATATTCGTTCCGAAAATCCAGATCGCCGTCGAAATACACTGAGCGCAGATAGGCGTAATACTGCACTTCATCACTCAGGGCAACCCGTGGAAGGCTCAGCGGCAACAACAACAGGCAGACGGCAAGAATAATCCACGGCCCCACATCATGGGTCGCAATCCAGGTGGATACCCGTTGCCGGAATGTTTTCGCGCTGTTGACGGCGGTGATCGCCGTCCGATCTGCGGTCATGAACTCGCACCTCCAGAACTACCGGGCCTGAGCGCCGGGCCAATTATACACGCTTCGGTATTGTCGCGAATAAAAAGGCGGACTTGCATTGGCAAGCCCGCCCTCGATGATAAGAATTACGCAGTTGCCCCGTAGTCTACCGGCGCAACCGACTGTTTCGCCCGGCCCTACGGTTTCACAATCGCCGGCAGGTAGATTGCCGGCTTTGTGATCTGGCTCAGGCTAATCTGTGCTTCAAGGTAGGTACTGCTTGGGTTACCGGCGCCGTCGAGGAAGCGTAGATAGACATAATAATCGCCGATAGTGACCTGATTTTCGGGCAACCCTGAAGCCAGGCTCCATTCACGGATCGTAAAGGTTCCGCCGGTTGCACTCACCTGAACCGGTGTCCAGATTAGACCGCCGTTCAGGGTCGGATCTTCCAGCGGTGTACGGCTATTCGCCACCCAGACACCCCAGAAGCCGGGACTGGGATAATGATCGTCGCTGATCTGAACACCGTTCACCTGCAGATTCACCAGCAAGCTCGCACTGGTTGTGCCGAGGGTCAGGCTATCGCTGGTCGAAGTCGAGACAAGCGGCGCCTCGACATCGTACACAAACGACTGCGCGAAATCCTCGATATTCCCGGCGCCGTCGCTCACTCGTACCAGCACTGTATTCTGGCCTTCAACCGGCAAGCTTGGGAAGGGTACAACATTGGCGAACTTATCATCGGAGACGGTGTACGCCGGCAGAATATTTGTGGTGCTCTGGCCGGTCGCAATATCCTTCAGGCCGCTGCAATCAGCCTTACCCTGCATCTCCAGGTAGAACACCGGCACACGGGTATAGCCGGGTGCGCCGTCGGAAGCGCCGTCGCTGCCGAAATCATCCAGAACACTATTCGAGAAGATCGGCGAGCGTCGTTGCAGGTACGGATTACTCGCCGCCACTGCCGCATCGATCGTGCCGTCGATCCGGATCGAGTCGTTGGCGGCCGATGCCTGGGTCGTACTGCTGTTGCGCACCAGGGTATACAGGGTTGCCTGACTGCAATTCGTCGGTACCGCATCAGGAACCGCGATCGTGATCGGATTGCTGAATGGCTTCCAGCCGTCCGAATCATTATCGCTGTCGGTTGGTGCGCCGCCCCACTTCCACAGGATCTCGGTCGGCTCATTCGTCACTTCTTCAAAGCGAACAATGACATTCCCTTTGTCACGCACAACATCTACGCCCTCTTCGATCACCGGAACTGCCCGGGTGCCGGATGGACCCGACGCGGTGCGGAAAAGATAGTAGTACGGGCGGGCGATGCCGCTGCCGTCGAAGCGTTCGGCGGCGATATGGGCATACCCACTGCCCTGCCGGTCAACCGCAAGATGGGCGTTGAAATTTGCGCCGCCCGATCCTGCTGCGATGCCGACCGATTGCCCATCGACAAGCAGCGCATAAAACACCTGCGGCGAACCGCCGGGCCGGCCGACCCAACCGAGATGAATCGCATTATTGGCATCCACGACGACATTGACGGCGCCGATCACGAAACTGGTCACGATCCGCCGCGATGTCCATTGGTTGGCGGCCTGGCGCTCGGCGAGAAACGCACCTGAACTGACGCCGCTGTCGGCCGCACCTCGATAGCCGACATAGGCCTTACCGTCCGGTCCGAAGCTGATGCTTGGATTGCTGACCTCGACGCCTGAAGATACCTTCTCGGAAGAAAAGCTGCTGCCGTTCCAGAAACTGGCGTAGATCTCCAGGTTGCCTGAGTTGTAGGCAATCCCGAATTGACCTGCTGAACTGACGGAAATTGCCGGCGGTGTCGAGAATGTATTCACCGACGACGCAAAGATCGTGCTCGACCATGTTGCGCCGTTATCGGTGGATGTGCGTGCAAAAACCTCCGGATCGTTGCCGTCGCGGCGGACATCCTGCCAGATCACAAACACCCGTTCCGGTGTCGCTGCAACCTGAGCGAAAATCCCGAAAATCGCGCCGCTGATCACGGTACGCTCCGGCCCCCATGTGCCGTCAGAGGCGCGAACACGGAGTTTGATCCGCCGCTCCTCAATACTCGACCAGGTGTAGTACAGGCTGTTGTCGCTGGACAGAAACAACGCCGGCGACGAGTAATCGGATTGGCCTTCGGCCGTACCGACCCGGAAGGCATCGCCGAATTCACGCGCATCTTCGGCTTTGTTCCAGTACAGTGCGTCAAGCTGCGCACTGTTTGCTGCATAGTGTAAAACGCCGTTGCCGACGGCGACTTTGGGGAATTTGCTCTCCCGCGGGCCGGGCACCTGAATCTGTGCTTCCAGGGTCGGAGCGGTACCACCCTGGGCTTGCGCCGGTATACTGAACGGCAGCGAACTCACCAGGATCAGCAAAGCGCAGAGAAAAAATAGTTGTCGCGGCATTACGCTTTCTCCAACCTTTAACCTTTATGGAGGCGCCGATGCCTCCCGCTTTCCGGCCGGTTTACGGCGTACTGATGATCAGATCGTCGTAGAAGAGGCCGCCAAGGGCGCGGGTGTAGACGCCGGCGCTCCCGGCCGCCAATGGCTGCGGGTCGGTTGCGTCAACCACGACCACGCCGTCGAGGCTGACGGTGATCTGTCCGCCGACCACCTGCATTTCCAGCACATGCCACGCGCGCGGCGTGAAGCCGGTCTGCTTGATCTCGACCAGGGCTGTGGCGACGCCATCGACCACCTTCTCCAGCACCTGCTTGGGTTCGGCCTCGTACTCGTTCTTGAGGATGCGATAGCGGTAGTAACTGGCTTCGGTGGCCACCGCACCGTTGTAGCGGGCGATCAGGCCGGCCACGCCGTTGTACTCGTCGTAGAAGCCGGCCCGCACGATCACATCACCATAAGTGGCGTCGGCAACCAGGGCGGCGACTTCGTGGGTCGAGGGGTTGCGGGCGCGGCCGGCGAGGTCCTGAACCAGGCGACCGTCCTGGACAACCCAGTTGGCGCGCAGGTCGTCGAGCACATTGGCGAGATCGACGAAGTGCAGGCGGTCGCGGGCGGCGGGGTTGTGAAAGTCCTCGCGAAACAGTTCGCTGGCGGCGAGGGCGGGGGCGGGGGTGGGATTGGCGCCGACGGTGGGGGTTGGCGGATACTCGGGATACTCCAGGATGGGTTGTTGCTCCTGGGCGACACCGGCGGGCGTAGCCCAGAAACTCCAGCCGAGCAGGGCGGCGAGCACCGCGACGGCGGCCAGACCGCCCAGAATTGCCGGCATACGATATCGTTGCATGTTTGTCACTCCTTACAGATGATTGCGAAGCATAGGCAGGTATTCACAGTGCGGCCCGATGCTTCAAGTAATGCGCAGCTTCAGCGCCCCCGATAGGGGCCGGTACTCTAATCCTTCCTGGTTGTTTTGTCAATGATTTCGGGATGACAGCGGCTGCCGATCTGCGAGTGCGCCTTGATACAGTGTCAGCAGATCAGCGGCGATCCGGGCCGAACTAAATGCCGGCGCCAGCGCCGCCGCACGCCGGCTGTGTTCCTCCCATACCCGGCGATCACGCAGCAATGTTGCCAACGCCGCTGCGATCGCCGGCCCGGAACGCGGATCAACCACCATCCCGGCCTGTTGCTCGGCCACATACGCACTCGCGCCGGTCGTACGAGTTACGATCGGCGGTGTCCCGACCGCTGCCGCCTCAATCACGACGCGACTAAACGACTCGGCCACCGAAGGGATGACGGCCGCGTCTGCGCCCGCCAGGTGCATCATCGCTTCATGATGCGGAATCCCACCGGTGAGATGGATATCATCGGCCACTCCGAGTTCATCGGATCGCTTGCGCAAGAAGGCACCGTAATCTCCGAACCGCGGCGTGCTGCGATTCGGGCCGACAATCAACACTTGCGGCCATAGCCCTGCTTCTCGTGCGAACGGCAGGGCTTCCACCAGATACGCGATCCCCTTGAAGGGATGCAGACGGTTCAGGCTGACCACAATCGGGCGTTGCGGATCGAGGCTGTAACGTGTTACTAAGGCTTCCCGGGCCTGGCGGCGGAAGGTGTCGAGCGGGATGTCGGCGGGTGGGAAACTGTCGGCGGTGATGTTATAGGGGATTGTGGTCACAGTCTCGGGTTTTGCGCCGAGCCTGATCGCAAGATCACGAATCTGCGGTGAATCGGCGCGCAACAGCAAGGCACGCTGAAAAATCCACGGCAATAAGCTACGCACCACCCGGTAACGACCGTATCCGTAGTCGTAATCCGGTTCGGCCATAATGTCGGCGCCCGGCAACGTCACCGCCAGCGGCGGTGTATCGGGGCCGCTGCCCAATGCGGCAACTAATCCCAGGGGGAACGCCGTCTCGATATGGATGAGATCGCATTGCCGCTGCCGGATAAACGGGCGAAAATGCCTGATCGCTCCGGCGAGATACGGGTACGGCAACAGCGAGCCTACCGCCCGATTCGCCACCTTGGCAATGCCGGCGCTCACCGGGAGGCGATGCACGCTCACCCCCTCTTCCTCGGTTGTCGTCACCTGCGTTGTACCGGCCGCCAGAGCTAGTACTTCGGCTTGCACACCGTGGCGCCGCCATTCAGCGATCACTTCGGTATGAATTCGATTGCCCATCGCGGCACTGTCGTAACGCGGAATAAAATACAAAACACGCATGGTTTTTCTCGCTCTCCGCAAACATGGCGGAAAGACGACCCGGTTTCCTGGCTCGGACGTATTACATATCTATGACGAACTAACTGCCGAAAGAGTTTCCTTGTTGAACACGCAAAAAGCAGATTATCCGACAATCCGTCGTTTGATCATTGACGCAAATTTGTGTCATTCTTACAACAGCCTGATGAGTGTTTCGTGAGAAAGGATGTAATCACCTTGTCATCCCCTTACCTCCGCACCCACATCTCCAATTCGCGTCCGCTCCGCGTGACGATCGGCACAAGTTCGTACTGTGCGCGTAGGACGGCCGGCCCGCCGAAGTAGTCATCCCAGATCCGGGGGATATAGGTTGGCCGGCGCTCATTCAACACATACTCCGGATCGCGCTTCTCGTGTCCGGCGATACCTGTGCCCATGTCGGCGATCTCCAACCGTCCGATGTGTTTGTCGGTCAGCCCAAGCAGATCAATCGTGGTGTTGCGGCTGTAATACGCAACCGCGCCCGCGCCGGAAGCGGCGATACTCGCATCAGGCGCGCCGTGGTCGGCCACCCACCAGCCGATCTCACGCCAGATCCAGACACTCTCGTCCAGGCCGCGAATGGTCTCGGCCTGATTGTCGGTTCGCGCCAGGGCGCCGAACGCGCCTAGAATCAGCAGCGCCGCCAGCGTGATCCGCCGGAAATTCGCCCTGATGCCGCGTGCTACAAGATACTCGCCGCCGCTACGAATTCCGTCGGCCAACAAGATCGCGATCCAGGGCAGCAGCGGCACAAAGAATCGTTCGCCACGAAAATGATCCCCGCCGACGGCGATAATGTATGCGCTATAGATCAACACCAGCGGCAACATGTATCCGCGCCACGAGCCCAATGCGGCGCGGTGATCGCGCAGCCATGGTACGCCGATCAACAACAGCAGTGGGCCGCCTAATGTCAGCGCGAAGTCGCCGGTGTACTGCAAGCCGCGCAGCACTTGCCGTAGCCCGCCGCCGGTTTTAGCGTAAAACGTATTCGGCAGTAAGTCGCCGTAAAATGTGAACCGCCACAAAAAATACGGCCCGAAGATCAGCAGAAATGCGCCGCCGAATGCCAGGGCCGCCACCGCAATCGGCTTGAACTTCGCGCCGCCGCTAACCCGACCGGTGTGCATCCAGAGCGTGGCCAGCAGATGCAACCCCGTCAATCCGCTGACCATCACCCCTTCCGGTCGCGTCAGCGCCGCCAATGCAAAGATCGCGCCGGCTCCCGCTAGGGAGCCTACCCGGCCATCTGCGTTAAGATAGACCATCGCGCCGAGTAACAGCAACAGCGCAAACAGTCCGGTTTCCAGGCCGGAGCCGCGAGCTGTGTAGAGCAACAAACTCTGCGATGTGCCGGCTACCAACGCCGCCACCAGCGGCCATGGCGCGGGCAGCAGATAGGTTGCCTGCCGGTAGGTGAGCAATACCAGGGCGAGGCCGAGGATCGTGCCGGCGATATGGCTCCAGAGCGCTACATCACCGCCGAGTGCGATCACTCCGGCGCTTAACAACGTCCAGAGGAAGTTCGTGTAGCCCTCGACCCGTTCGCCGGTGTTGTAAACGAGGCCATTGCCGGCCACCAGATTCTGGGCGTAACGAAACGAGATAAACGCATCGTCGGAAAGCCAGGCCGGCCAGATCATCCCCGCGAAGGCGACGATCAGGCAGAGTGCGCTTAATCCCAGCCGAAGCCCATTGCGCTGCACAAAACATGCCGCGCTAAGTGCGAGTAATGCCAATCCGACCAGGATCGGCAGTGGTAAGGCTGTGGGCCGGTAGAGTGCCGCCAATCCCGCCAGAGTCAGGCCGCTCAGTCCAATCGAGAGGATTGCAGCGCCGCTTGTGCTGGTGCGCCGGCGCTGCAGCAGATACAGCAGCGGCAAACCAAGGCCGACCAGAATTGCGGCAGGCCAGTTCGGCCTGCTAACGGGGTGCAGGCTCAGTTCGGTCAGTTGCACGCCGAGCTGGCGTGGATTGCCCGGCGCGACAAAGGGGGTTGTCTGGAGATTGAGCCGCAACTCACCATCGCCGGCCGGATCGGCGGGCAGCAGCAGGCGGTAGGTGCGAAATACCGTTGCCGGCGTGGCAGTCGCCAGTTCGCGATCATCAACCCGAAAACGGATCGCTTGTGGACCTGCCGGATGTTCGCTCCGCAAACGCATCTCGGCGATGTAGGCCGGTGCGGCGAAAAACGCCCCACGCACCTGAATCAGCGCCGAGCCGCTTGTCCAGCGATAGTTGTAGCCTGCGGGATTGGTTTCGCGGGCATAGATCCCGCTGGTGAAGATCGGGCCGGTGAACCGTTCTGCCGCGACGGTGAGACGAAGCGGCGGCTGCAAAATCGCGGCGAATCCGGTCAGCAATGCTGCCGCAACCGTCACGAAAACCAGCGCCGCCAGACCAAGGGCTGAGGAGCGCACCCCGGCAGATGTACGGGCGGCGGCGACGGGCTTGTTACTAACGAGACGATCCATCCAGCTACAGTTGCATTGCCGAAATTCAGAATGCAGCATTCTGAATTCAGACGTTGTTCTACGATTTGCGCAGTGTAAACATCACATAGAGCGGATCGCTGCGATCAAAACGCTCTTCGAGCGGATGCACAATCAGCGCCAGGAAGAGATCCTTCAGCACAAAGCGCCGCCAATATTTGGTCAGCTTTGTCTCGTGGTAGCGGCCATTCAAAATCGAACGACCGAAACCACGCTGCGGGCTGATCCGCAAGTTTGCCGGGCGCATATAAACGCGCTCAATATCGGCGTCGGTGTAGAAACGGAAGAACGAGCCGGCCTTGCCTTCCTGGACAAAGGCGTTCCGCTCGACTTGCACGAATGTGCGAATACCCTTAAAGAAATGCTCGCGATCGCGACTGGTATACGGAATCGTCAGCGCCGCCACGCCGCCCTGGGCCAGCACTCGCCCGATCTCTGCGCCTACTGCGGCATCGTCGGGGATATGTTCGAGCGACGAAATTGCGGCCAACTTCGTGATACTGTCGCTGCGAATCGGCATCGCCGTGGCACTTGCCACCAGCGGGAAGAAGCGGCCATCGCCGGGCCGGGCCGTTGCCAGGCGCTTGGCCAACTGCCAGCGCACCCGGTCGGCGTCGAGTTCCAGCACCACCACATCGACACCCTCTTTGGCCAGCATATGTGGGTACGACGATGTACCTGAGCCGATATCGAGCACCAGTTCGCCGCGCCGTAACTGCAACGCTTCGGTTGACCAGGGGTACTCAATAATGCGCCAGAGACTAAAATCGTTGACTGTTTCGCGGAGAATCCGCCAGCCGTTGAGCGCCACTTCATAGGCGATACTGCGCAAGGCACTGAGCCGAACCGGTCGGCCGGTCTGCGCCCGCTCAACCACCGCAGCTTCCGTCGTCGTCATGCCGCAACCTCATCTATAAGGGCGAAGCACTCGCTCGCAAGCTAAACCTTGTAACCTCATTTGTCGGCGGCGAATGCTTCGCACCGGCAAATACCTCATACTGCCGCTAACACCTTTATCTGCTGCCGTCGCTCGTATAGCTCACCGCCACGCCCATCATCGCAATACTAAGCCGACGTGCGGGCTGATTCGGCGGGTTGCCCGTCGGAGCGCCTAAGTATAGCATAGTCTCGCCGGGCGGCAGGATGAAGCGCAGGCTGCGCTGCATACGCGCCCGTGTCACGTCGAGCGTAAACGGCGCGCCGTTGCCAATCCCGATGCGCAGGGGACGGCTCTGTTCGAACGCTTCAAGATCAAGATCGAGCCGGATCGCGCGCGGCTGATCGTCGGGGTTGATCAGATAGATCACCGCTCGCTCGCCCATCCAACGCCAGCGCCGATCACCTTCCCGCTCCAGGTTGCCCCAGCCGGCGCCGAGATAGGCCAATGGCCGCAGTTCGGCCGGCTCCGGCACCGGATATACGCCGATCAAATCATCGTTGTAGCTCGGACGCAAGCCCATCGCAGCGATCAGATCGGTCATCAGCGGCAAGCTGGAACCCATCGCCTCCTTATGAAACATGACATAACGTATATCATAGACCGCCAGGCTCTCGCGGGCCAGTTCCGGCCAACCGGGACTGAGAATATCGTTCGGCTCGTAGTTGCCGAAGCGCAATGCATGAATACCCGGCAGATAGCGTGCGATCGGGTAGGGTGGTTCGCGACCGATAAAACCGCCGACGATCGGCCAGCGATGGGCGGTCTGGTACCAGAGATTCTCGCTGTTTGAGAAATTCAGGTGCAACGGAACCGGCAGCAATGCGCCGTCGGGCGTGGGGAAACTCAGGTAGGGCTGCGGCATCGGGCGCTGGTAGAGCGGCAACGGCCCGGCCCAACCGTCGATCAACAGGATCATCGCCAACACACTCGCGGCGATCGGCCCTTTGTACTGCGGAATCCGCCGCACGAGCGCCAGCATCCCGTAGGCCGCGAAAATCGCCGTCGTCAGGATGGTGATCAGCACAAAATGGTTCGGGCGATGGCTGGAGCGCACGCCGGGCAGATCGCGGATTACGGCGTAGGGCAGCGGAATATCGGTGACGACGCCGAAGGCATGCAGCTCCGCGCCAAGGGCAAAGATCGCCGCAACCGTACCGAGCAGCGCCCAGCGCCATTGGCGGCGCCAGGCCAGGATCAGACCCAGTACCCCGAGCAGCGTACCAACCAACCCTAACGAGACATTCCACAAAATCGCCTCGGGGTAGCGGCTTTGATACCATTCGCTCAAAAACCCGCCCCAGAGGGGATGGTTTGGATTCGGCATCCAGAACGAGATCAGATCGGCAACCGCATCGGTTTGTTGCAGACGCGCATCGCCCAACAATGTATCGCCCCGTTGGGCCAGATCGATCAAGCGCGGCGCCATCAGCGCAAACCAGATCGCGATCGGCGCCATTCCCCAGAGAAATGTCGAAAGCGAGAACCTGAAGCGGAATGTGCTAAGACGTAAGTTGCGCGGCGTGGGATGTGAAGGCTGCTCCCGGCCCGGTTGTTCCATAGCGCCTGGATTATGGATCCTCCTATCAACTGCCCAGAATACCGCCATCGCGCCACTGGCGATCAAGGCAAACAGGCCATAATACCAGGTTCCAAGGCCAACCCAGAGCAGCGCAGCTGCTGCGAGCAGCACATACCACAGGCGGCGCCGCTCCAGTAATACCAGCATGGCCCAGGCCCAGAGCGGCAGCCATTGGATGGCCGCGACTTCAAGCTGAGCATCGAGGACTTTTTGCATATGGAAGGGTGCGAAGGCGTATACCGCACCGCCGATCAGCGCCGCCAGATCGATCGCCGGGATAACTTCCAGATGCGAGTCGGAGCGGAGAATCGCCCGAATCAAAAGAAACGCGAAATAGCCGCCCAGCACAAATCCGGCCAGAATCAGCAGATTGTAGGCCGGCAGCGGGCCGATCGTCAGGGTGAAGGGCAGCGCCAGAATACCCTGCGGCAAACTCAAAGTCTGCCAGAATAGATCGAGGCCCTGCGGATAGAACAGCAACGGGCTGATAAAGGGATCCTGACCATTACTAAGTGCTGTGGCCGTCCACCAGATATTCCAGATCCCCAGGTACCCATCGACCTGGCCGGGTTCATTGGCGATAATGCGCTGGCCGAGGTACAACGGCAGCGGGAATGTGACGATCAACGCCAGCAATATATACACACCGAGGGCCATCACATGCGCCCGGAGTTGAAAACCGGTCTTTCGCATCGTCGTAACACCTGATTCCACAGTCGAAAGCGATCTTGGCGTACAAGTATACCGTTGCTTTCGCATTTTGCGTGTGGCGTGTGGCAGTTGGCATTTTGCATTGAACTTGCCCGCCCTGACGCGTTGTGTTATACTTTCCGGCGGCGTAAAACGCCAAATACACACATCGTCTGCTGCGCTCACTCCTGCCGGGATCATCCGGTTTCGGGCGTGGAGACAGGCGATGGAGGAATGGCATTGCCAGTAATGAAGGAATGCGTGACATCATGACCACGGCACCGGCCCGCGTTATTTCGATCAAGGCGCTGCTTGAGTCCGGCGCCCATTTCGGCCATCAGACGAACCGTTGGAATCCCAAGATGCGCCCGTACATTTTCACGGCGCGCAACGGAATCCACATTATCGATCTGCAGAAAACGATCGTCGGCCTGAGTTCCGCCTACAAGTTCGTCTCAGATCTGACGGCCCAAAACGAGAAGATTCTGTTCGTCGGCACAAAGAAGCAAGCTCAGGAGGCTGTCGCCGAAGAGGCGGCCCGCGCCGGGCAGTACTTCATCAACCAGCGTTGGCTGGGTGGGACGCTGACGAATTTTGTGACGATCAAAGCGCGCCTGAAGCGGCTCTCCGATCTTGAAACCCAGCGTGATCGCGGCGATTTCAGCCGGCTCACCAAGGCCGAGGGCTTGAAGCTTGAGGAAGAGATCCAGAAACTGAATCGCGTCTTCGGCGGAATCAAGACCATGGATCGCCTGCCCGGCGCGTTGTTTATCATCGACCCGCGCAAGGAAGAGTTGGCGGTGGCCGAGGCCTTGAAAGTTGGCGTTCCGGTGGTGGCAATGGTTGACACCAACTGCGATCCGGATCCGATCGATTATGTCGTTCCCTGTAACGACGATGCGATCCGCGGCGTACGGCTGATGACCAGCAAGATCGCCGATGCAGCCCTTGAAGGCACCCGCCGGCGCGAGGCGGCCCACGAGCAATAGGGTGTTTGTAGCCTGGGGCGACACTGACCTGGACACATACTGGAGGGGCTGCGGCCCCTCCAGATCACGATTACAGGTGCGAGACGCAACCGTAGCAGTATTCAGGAGTGAGGGAGAACTATCGTGGCTGTTTCGATCGAATTGGTGAAGGAATTGCGCGAGCGCACCGGCGCCGCGATCAAGGATTGCAAAGACATCCTGGAGCAAACCGGGGGCAACATAAATCAGGCGATTGAGATTCTGCGTGAGCGCGGTATCGAGGCCGCCGCCAAGAAGTCCAGTCGCGAGGCGAAAGAGGGCTTGATTGGGGTGTATGTGCATTATGGCGCACGTGTGGCGGCGATGGTTGAGTTGAACTGCGAGACGGATTTTGTCGCCCGCACCGATGATTTTGTTGCGCTGGCCAATGGCGTTGCGCAGCATGTCGTGGCGCTGAACCCGCGTTATATCAGCGCCGACGAAGTGACCGACGCCGATATCGCCGAGAGCGGCCAGACCCGCGATAAGTATATCGAGGAGAATGTGCTGCTGGCGCAGGCCTATGTGAAGGACTCGGCGCGCACCGTCGAAGAGAAGTTGAAGGAAGGGATCGCCAAGCTTGGTGAGAACATCGTCGTTCGCCGCTTTGTGCGCTACGAAATCGGCGCCTAATGAGAGCCGGGAATTGTTCGGCGGGGTGTGCCGCTGAACGGTTCCTGGTTCTTTTGCTATGCAACATCCCACATTTGGTCGGATTTTGATTAAGCTGAGCGGTGAGCAGATCAAAGGTAGCGACGGCGAAGTCGTAAGCTATGATATGCTTGATTATCTCGCTCAGGAGATCGAGAGCGTTCATCGTCATGGCGTCGCAGTCGCCGTTGTGATCGGCGGCGGGAATATCTGGCGCGGTAATCGGGCGATCGAGCGCGGGATGGATGCCGCTCAGAGCCACTATATGGGGATGCTGAGCACGATCATCAATGCGTTGGCGTTGCAGGACGCCCTTGAAAGCCGGGGATTGCATACTCGTACAATGACGGCGATCAAGATGGATGAAGTTGCCGAGCCGTATATCCGGCGGCGGGCGACCCGCCACATGGAAAAGGGTCGGGTGATTATTCTGGCAGCCGGCACCGGTAATCCCTATTTCACCACCGACTCGGCGGCGGCGTTGCGTGCGGCTGAGATCCACGCCGATGTGATCTTGATGGCGAAAAACGGCGTCGATGGGATTTACAGTGCTGATCCGCGGCGCCATCCCGAGGCGACCCGCTTTGATCACTTGACGTATATGGATGCGTTGAATCGTGGTCTGGCGGTGATGGACTCGACGGCGCTCACGTTCTGCATGGACAATAATATCCCGATTATTGTGTTCAATGCGCTGGAACCCGGCACGATCGAGCGGATTGTGATGGGGGAACGCGTGGGTACGCTGGTGAGTAAGGAGCGAGGAGGCCCCGCATGATTAATGATGTGTTGAACGAATTCGAAGCCCATCTGAAGAAGGCGGTTGAAGCATTGCGCCATCAACTCGCCGGAATTCGCACCGGCCGCGCTTCGTCGTCGCTGGTTGATCACCTTCAGGTTGAAGCTTACGGTTCGCCGATGCCGCTGAATCAGCTGGCCAATATTAGTGTCCCCGAGGCCCGGCTGATTGTGATTCAACCCTATGATGCCGGGATGATCAAGGTGATCGAGAAGGCGATTCAGCATTCCGATCTCGGGATTAACCCCAGCAACGATGGACGGGTGATCCGGCTCGGTATTCCGCAACTGACAGAGGAACGTCGCCGCGAATTGGTGAAAGTGGTGCGCAATCGCGTCGAAGAGGTGAAGGTCTCGGTGCGGAATCAGCGCCGCGAAGCGATCGATGACTTGAAACAACTTGAGGGTGAGAAGCTGATCGCGGAAGATGATTTGCATCGCGGCCAGGATCGGGTGCAACAACTGACCGATAAGTATATCGCCGAGTTGGATCAGGTTGGTAAAGATAAAGAAACTGAGGTCATGGCCGTCTAGTGTCGGTTGGTGATATGACGACGTCTGAACGGCAGCAAGTACCTCAGCATATTGCCGTCATTATGGACGGCAACGGTCGCTGGGCAAAACAGCGTGGGCTACCTCGTTTGGCCGGTCATCGTGCGGGGACAGAGAATATTCGTGCGATTGTGACCGCCTGCGATCAAATCGGTGTTCGCTATCTGACGCTGTACGCATTTTCGACCGAGAACTGGAGTCGGCCCTCGTTGGAAGTCCAGGGTTTGATGCAGATTCTCTCCGATTTTATCGACCGCGAAACGCAAAGCCTCCACGAGCAAAATGTTCATCTACGCCATCTTGGCCGCTTGGAGGGCCTGAGTTCTCGTTTGCGGCGCAAGGTGCAACAGGCGATCGATCTGACGAGTGCCAACACCGGGTTGACGCTGGCGATCGCCTTTAATTATGGTGGTCGCGGCGATATTGTCGATGCGGTGCGGCGGATTGTGGCGATGAATATCAGCCCCGATCAAGTTGATGATGCGCTGATCGCGGCGAATCTCTACACTGCCGGTATGCCCGATCCCGATATGGTAATCCGCACCAGCGGCGAGAGCCGGCTCTCGAATTTCCTGGTCTGGCAGGCTGCGTACAGCGAGTATTGGTTTACCCCCGTGCTTTGGCCCGACTTCCGGCCCGAGCATTTACAGCAGGCGATCTCTGATTATGGACGGCGCGAACGCCGCTTCGGCGGACTCTCGGAGCCGAACTAGCTCGCTGGCCCGCCGGGTGCTCAGCGGCGTTCTGCTGATTCCACTGATTGTCTTCCTGGCATGGTGGGAGTTTTCCGCCGTGCTTTTAGTGATCGTCGCAACAAGTCTGGCGATCCACGAGTTGTATGGTGTGCTGGCGCAGGGCGGTATTACGGCCCGGCGGTTGCTCGGTATCACTACCGGGGTGTTGATCTGCCTTGCCGCCGCCCTTGAGTCGCTCATCCCGTTCGATCTGTTCGGCGCGGTGATCTGTCTTACGATTGTGCTTTCTCTGGGCTACGAACTTATTCCACGCGATCGTACTACCAGCCTCACGAGTTGGGCTTTTACCTACGCCGGAGCAGTTTATATCGGGGTGTTGATGGCAACCTTGATCCGCCTGCGGTTGGTTGATACGCCGCTTGAGGGCGGTTGGTTGGCGTTTGCCGCGATCCCGCCAGGAATGGCCTGGATCATCTTTACCCTCGCCATTACCTGGTGCCAGGATAGCGCAGCCTATTTTGTCGGGCGCAGTTTCGGGCGCACCAGGATGGCCCCGGTGCTTAGCCCGAAAAAGTCGTGGGAAGGCGCTGCCGGTGGTTTGATTGCTTCGGCGTTGACTGCAATGCTGTGTGTGCCGTTGCTGGGTTTGCCGATTAGCCTCGGTTTTGCCGCCCTGATCGGCGCACTTGCAGGTGTGGTCGGCCCAATTGGCGATCTGGCCGAGTCGTTGATTAAACGGCAGATCGGCATTAAAGATTCCGGTAGTCTGATCCCCGGCCATGGCGGGATGCTCGACCGGATCGACAGTTTGATCTTTATTGCGCCGCTGGTTTACTATATGGTTCTATTGACACTCTTTTTTTGATTCGGTACACTAAAATCACTGCTGGGCAGCGGCGGGTCAACTTCCGCCGCTGTCTTTTCTATTTTGAAAAGGTTGTTTACGGAGATGGAAGATATGCAAAGCCTGCCATTAACACTCCTGGCGCCGGCGCAACAAGTCGCCGAACAGAGCGGTAGTAATCCGATTATCACGATCGGCGCATTTCTGTTGATGCTCGCGCTGCTGGTGGTGGTGCATGAATTAGGCCATTTTTTGACCGCCCTCTGGATGGGGATTAACGTTGAGGAATTCGGGATCGGCTACCCGCCCCGCGCAATGACGATGTTTGAGCGCAATGGGGTCAAATATACTTTGAACTGGTTGCCGCTGGGCGGTTTTGTGCGTTTTGCCGGCAGCGCCGACGGTTCGCAAGATGGTATTTATGGAGTCGGCAGCCTGGCCGCAGCGCCACCCTGGCGAAAAATTCTGGTGATGGTCTCCGGCCCGTTGATGAATTTTGTCCTGGCGATCGTGATTTTTGCGGTGATTTTTGCGGTTGCGGGCGTGCCGACGCCAACCGGATCACAGCAGATTGGGATTGTCTTTGAGGGTACGCCGGCGGCAGCGGCGGGAATACAGCCCGGCGATGAGCTGATCAGCCTGAATGGCGTAGCCGTTACTGAGAGCGATGTGATCGCGACAACGGCACAAAATAATCCTGCTCAGCCGGTGGAAGCGGTTGTGGTGCGTGACGGCGAGGAGTTGACGCTCAGTGTAACCCCCGGCCCCTGGACGGCGCCTGATGGAACGCCCTATGAATCGGGCTTCGGGTTTAGCTATGGGCCGACGGTGGAAGTGGTGCAGGTTGGGCCGTTAACCGCGATCAGCCGGGGCTTTACCCATACCTTTGAGTTGACCGGTGCGATGTTGGAGGCGTTGGCGCAATTGCCGGCCTCGATTGCGGGGATCTTCTCGCCTGAGCCTTCACCGGCCGGGGAGCCGATCGGCCCGGTCGGCATCGCACGCGCGACCGGCGAGGTCATTCAGCAGCCGGGCGGCTTTTTGGCCTTCTGGAATTTGACCGCGATCTTGAGTTTGAACCTGTTCATCCTGAACCTGTTGCCCATCCCGGCACTCGACGGCAGCCACATTATCTTCGCTCTGGTTGAGTGGGTGCGCGGCGGCAAGAAGGTTCCGCCGGAGAAAGAAGCGCTGGTGCATGCGATGGGCTTTGTGGCGTTGATGGGCCTGATGCTGGTGATCACGATCAATGATGTGATCAATGCCTTCCAGGGTACACCGGTGTTGGGCGGCGGCTAGAGGTAATGCAGAGTGCAACGTGCAAAGGTATAGCGATTCCTAGCCGGGTTGTGACGTCGGTTCTGCGTCCTGTTCCAGCGGTTCTGGGTTCTGGGGTTCTGGGTTCTGGGTTCTGGGTTCTGGGTTCTGGGTTCTGGGTTCTGAG
>JAAUQO010000324.1 GCA_012032775.1 Oscillochloris sp.
GGTCGTAGGCCATGAACTGGGCGGCGCCCTTCATGCCCAACACCTTGGTAATCGCCGCCGTCAGCGTCGTCTTGCCGTGGTCCACGTGGCCGATCGTGCCGACGTTCAGATGCGGCTTCGTGCGCTCGAACTTCTGCTTCGCCATGAACTCCTCTACTCCTTGTTGCGTGCTAAAATGCACTGCTCGCACCAGCTCTTGCCGGCACGAGCTCATGTGCGAGGCTCTGTATGCCTCACCTATGTTCGTTCTGGAGCCTACGACGGGACTTGAACCCGTGACCTCGTCTTTACCAAAGACGTGCTCTACCAACTGAGCTACGTAGGCTTATCAATGCAAAACTCAAATGCGAAATTTCACATTTTGACTTTTGCATTTTCCTGGTGGGCCGGACAGGATTCGAACCTGTGAAGGCGTAAGCCAGCGATTTTACAGACCGCCCCGTTTGGCCACTTCGGTACCGACCCAAACCACCTGGAGCCGACGCAGGGACTTGAACCCTGAACCGACGGTTTACAAAACCGTTGCTCTACCAATTGAGCTACGTCGGCGCACTACTACAGAGCGCTACCCGTTTCTTAGCCGCCGTATTCTAGCACACCGCCCTGCTTTACGCAAATACGCCGCTTACGATAGGGAAGCGCGTCGGCAGGCAAAATACCTGAGCCAGTGCACCGGCGCACCGCCGCACAAAGGTGTTGGCTCTTGGCTTTGGCACGATCCGATCCTGTGCTTGCGACAGCAACAACCTTTCGAGTATGATAGCCGCAGGTAAGACCCCGGCACCTTCTCACTCCCATTTCTGGCCGGATAGCGAGAAAACAGGACGCAGCGATGGATTTTTTGCGACGACTTTTCGGCGGTGGAACCCGCAGTCCGTCCGATGAGGGATTACATCTGTATGTGCGTTGTGATCACTGCGGCGCTCCGGTTCATGTACGGGTGAATCCGTATAACGATGCAGCGGTGGAGTACGATGACCGTGAGGAGATCAGCGGTTATCGTTTGCGCAAAGAGATTATGGATTCGCGCTGTTTTCGCTTAATTTACGCCGAACTGGTGTTTGATCGTAATCGCCGGGAGACGGAGCGTACGATCGAGGGCGGGAGCTTCGTCTCACGCGAGACTTACGAGCAACTGGTTGCAGAAGATGCCGCTCGTCGCAGCGGAACGGCCTGAAGCGCCATGGCATTCTCACCGGCACTCTTGATCTCGCTGGCTGTTACAACAGTGCTTGGCCTGATCGGCGGATTGGCGTTTCGTGGGGGCAACGATATGGAGGCATGGAACCTCTTCATCGCGATGTTTCTCTGGACGCTGATCTCGGCTGCGGGAACGATTATTGGTCGTTTCAGCATCGAACGTGTGCATCGTGGGGACTGGCAGCACGGGTTGCGCCTGGCATCGGTGCAAAGTTTCCCGCTGATGATCTGCTTTAGTGGGATCGCGGCACTATGCGGCGCGCCGATTGTGGGCAGTACCATATTCATCCTCTTTGGTTCCACACTCATTGTCGCCCTCACTGTGTGCATTCTCGGCGTACTGACATCGCCGTTTAAACGATATTAGAGGTAATCTGTATGGCCGGAACGGCGTTGGCCGAATTGCTGATCCGACGCGAACAGTTGCGCGCCGCCGGCCGCCGGCTGGTGTTAACCAATGGAGTTTTTGATCTGCTGCATGTTGGGCATGTGCAGTATCTGGAACAGGCTCGTGCATTGGGCGATTGCCTTTTTATTGCTTTGAACAGCGACGAGTCGGTACGTCGCTTGAAGGGACCGAGCCGGCCGATTGTTGGCCAGGAAGATCGGGCGACGGTTTTAGCAGCGTTACGTTGGGTCAACGCGGTAACGATTTTCGATCAGTCAACAGCGGAAGCCGTGGTTACGGAATTACGCCCCGATGTGTATGTGAAAGGCGCCGATTATGCAGGCGCCGATGGAACCCCGGATCTTCAGCGTTTGCCCGAAGCACGGATTGCCCTGTCGTATGGTGCAGATGTGCATCTGATTCGCTACCAACCAGGGCACTCCACCAGCGCACTTATTGCGCGCATTATATCCTCACATCAGGCAACAGCCGAATAACCCCGTTTACGAGGGTTATATCCCCTTGCACACCCCTTTGCCCTGGCATAGAATCTTTATCTCGTGACAGATCGCACACAATACTCCGCTTCATAGGCGCCATTTCCCGCGCTGATTACGGATGATCTTAGCTCAAATAAGGTATTTTTACCCGAAACCTCAAATTTCTAGGATTAGGTCTTCTCATGGTGCAAATTTAGTGGTATGCTAAAAGCAGGACAACACCTTTGCAAAACTATTACGTAGAGGAGCAGAAGCCAATGACCCGCCGACACGTTAGGGTGCCGAGCGCGGCCGTTTCCCGTGATGTGGGGCGCAGCGAGCATCCGGCCGCACACGAATCGCAATTGCACGATCCGCTTTCAGGACTGCGGTATGAACCGCCGCCGGTTATCGAAGCGGATTTGATTGAATCGCTGCGCCGTGAGCAACCGGAATTGAGCCAGGCCGATGCGCTAGCGGTGTTACGGGCCGAAACGCCGGTGGATAATCGCAGTTTACCGGCCCGCTTACGCCCGAAAACAACCAAGCACAAAGGGGTTACTCGGATCGATCACCCGGCGAAGCGCACGTTTGGGTATTTTGTGCGGGTCACATGGAATAAGCAGCGCAAGAGCAAGTTCTTCTCCGACTCGGTGTACGGTGATCGTCTGGCGGCGCTGGATGCTGCATTACAGTGGCGAAACGACGCTGAGCGCGAGTTGGGTAAGCCGCGCACCGAGCGCCAGGTGATCGGGGTTTCGCGCACCAGCACCGGAATTGTCGGTGTGCGCCGTACGGTGAAAGACGGCCGTGAGGTGTATGAGGCGACCTGGCGTGACGGCAACCGCATCCGCCGCACCTCGTACTCGATCGCGAAGCATGGCGAGCGCCGGGCACTTGCGTTGGCCCGCCGGGCGCGCGAGAAGTTCGAGCGTCAGCGCCAACTGACACCGACCGGCGACTAGGCTGAGTAGGTAAACGGGTAGATGTAAGGGCGAAGAATCCTGTTCAGCAGGATTCTTGCCCTTACGTATATCCGGCGTCTTTAGAGATCGGGAAATGCAGCCCGGCGCATCAGATCCAGCGGCGCAGGCAGGCCGGTCCAACGGGTAAAGGCCAGTGCGCCCTGATGTACCAGCATCCCGGTGCCGGCACAGGTGCGCGCACCGCGAGCGGCGGATTCGTGGAGGAACCGGGTTGGCCGATAGACCATGTCGTAGACAAATGTGCGAGGGCCGACCGGCGGATCGGCGAGCGGCGTCTCGGCAGGATCCCAACCGGCGGCCGTAGCATTGATCAGCAGATGACATTCGGCGATCGGTGCGGCAAGGTCGGGATCATCAAGGGCGAGCGCAACCAATGGCGGCGGCGGCAGGCCACGTACGGTCAGCCCGTTCTCGTCGGTGATAGCGAGCAGCAGATCGGCCAGCAGATTCTCGGCTCGTGCGAGGGTGCGATTGGCGACCACAAGCATGGCCGGATCGGCGGCGGCGAGTGCGAAAGCGGCGGCCCGAGCAGCACCACTTGCCCCAAGCAACACCACCCTTGCGCCGGCAACATGCACTTCGGAATCAGCGAGATCGGCGATCAGTGCGGGCGCGTCGGTGTTGGCGCCAACCAGAGCCCCGGATGCATGTTTGTAGATTGTGTTAACGGCACCGATCCGTTCAGCCTCAGGTTCAAGTGCATCCAACAATGCCACCACCGCCTGTTTATGCGGCAGCGTAACATTTGCGCCAAGAAATTTCGCCTCGCGCAGGGCTGCAACCTGCGCCGGCAGATCAGCGGCCGACGTTTGTACGGCACGATAATGTGCATCCAGGCCGAAATGTTTCAGGGCAGCGTTCTGCATCGCCGGTGAGCGGCTATGGGCCACGGGATCGCCGAGAAGAATAATGTCGTGCATACAGTATTTTGGGTTTGGATATGATGCTGGGCACCACATCCAACCCCGATAATTTTGTCACTGGCAGGCCAGCCATTCTTGCTCGAACTGGCGGAACTCTTCGAGGGTAACGGCGAAATTATGGCTGCCGTCGCGGGCGCAATCGGCGACGAAAAACAGATATTCAGAGGCCTCGTCGGGTTGGGCGGCGGCCCGCAGGGCCATCAGGCCGGGCGCAGCGATCGGGCCGGGTGGTAAGCCGGGCGCAAGCCGGGTGTTGTAGGGACTCTCGACGGCGAGTTCGTCGAAGGTGAGTTCCTTTTGCCACCAGGTATCTTCGGCCTGGTCGAAGCCGAGGGCATACTGAATCGTTGCGTCGGCGCCAAGCAAACCGCCGCCGAAGGCCGGCGCATTCTCCGGTTCGAGCCGATTCCAGAATACCGCGCTGATCTGCGGCATCTCAGCAACCAGGGCCGCTTCGCGCTGGATGATCGAAGCCATCGTCACCACATCATGAACCGTAACACCGGGCACCCGAATATCGCGCTCGATCGTGCCGTACTGCTCGACAAAGCGCTCAAGCATGGTTCGAACGATTGTATCGGGATCGGCGGAGGGTGCAAAGCGGTAGGTATCGGGGAAAAGATACCCTTCAAGGGTTGCGCCGGCAGGCAGACTATTGAGCAAGAAATAGTCGTCGCGGAATGCGGAGCCGTCGCGGGCGACAGTGAGGAACGCCTGGGCATTGGTCAGGCCGGCGCGCTCGACACTTGCGGCAATCTCTTCAAGGCGCAGACCTTCAGGGATCGTCACCTGAACATCTTCGACCCGGCTGCTTTGCAAGGCGATCATGATCTCGCTCATGGTCATTGTTGGGCTGAGGACATAGCGTCCGGCCTGTAATCGATCGTCGAGATCGCGGAAACGAGCGAGCAGGCGAAACAGTATCGGCTGGCGAATCAGGCCGTCGCTCCGTAGGCGAGTTGCGATCGAGCCGGTACTCTCACCGGGCTCGACGACGAACTCGACCGGTTCGCCATCGGCGGCGGCGGCGGCACGAAGTTCGCCCAGAAACAGATAACCGCTGCAGGATATCATCAGCGCAATGAGCGCGATCCCCAGCATTAAAGCGCGGACTTGCCGCATCGGTTCGATCCTCCGGAATGCAGAATAGTAACAACTGCGTGCGCTACAGCAATCCTACCAGAACCAAGAACCAAGAACCAAGAACCAAGAACCAAGAACCAGGAACCAAGAACCAAGAACCCAGAACCAGGAACCGCGTTATCAGGACGCAGAACCGACTGCACCACAGC
>JAAUQO010000055.1 GCA_012032775.1 Oscillochloris sp.
ATTCGATCCCGTCCCACATCCAGCGGCACTCGGGCAAATCATGGCCGACCCGGCCATTGCGCCGTCAACGTGCAACCAGAGGCCGTATTCCCGGCAGATATCGGCAATTGCGCGATCGGGTCGAGGGCGGTGCTGGCGGTGGTGCCGGTGGTGGCGACAACCGCGCAGGGCCGCCGGCCGGCTTCAAGATCGGCCTTGATCGCGGCTTCAAGCTCGGCGAGTTGCAGCGCGAAGGTGAGATCGCTACCGATCGCACGCAGGTTCGCGTGGCCGAAGCCGGCCAGCAATGCGGCCTTCGCCACTGAACTATGGCTCTGCTCGGAGGTATAAACCACCAGCGGCTGCGGATGTTCCTGCAAGCCGCCGCGCACCTGGCTGAAGCCGCTCGCGCGTTCGCGGGCGCAGAGCAGCGCCACCAGGGTGCTGGTGCTGGCGGTATCCTGGATCACGCCGCGCCAATTGTCGCTCAGGCCGATCAAACGGCGCATCCAGTCGGTCATCTGCTCTTCGAGTTCGGTCAGCGCGGGGCTGGATTGCCAACTCAGGCCGAGTTGGCCGAGGCCGCTGCTCAGATAATCGCCGAGCACCGAAGCCAGGGCGGCGTTGGCCGGAAAATAGCCGAAGAAACGCGGATGCTGCCAGTTTGTCAGGCCGGGCGCGATTATTCGCTCAAGATCGGCCATCAGATCATCGAACGCTTCAGGTTGTTCGGGCGGATCGGCGGGCAAGGCCGCCCGTAGAGCGCCGGGTGCTTGTGACGATAAGACCGGGCGCTGCGCGATACCGGCGCGGTAATCGGCGATCCAATCGACTAAGCGGTGCGCGGCGGCACGAAACTCATCGGGAGTCATAAGTTTTCCTCTCACATGAAGCGGACGAACACGCTCACATGATACGGAAATTTTGCGCTAGGAAAGTAATGAGTGATAAACAAGCGCATGCTGAGATATCGCGATTGCATGCGGCTGCGCTTCGTTTCGCTCCCAAGAAACAAAACCCGGGTGTCGGATAGAACGCGCAGATTCCTCGCTCGCCTACGGCGCACTCGCAATGACACGGCGTTGCTGCCGGCGCCAGCGCGCATGCCGCACTATTGCCCGGTGCCGCGCACAAAGATATCGGGCCAGGGCCGGAACTCGGTGGGGAAGGTGTCGTTGGCGATCACAGTATCGCCGACCCGCACGGTGCGATAGACCTCGACCTTTAATCCGCCGCGGGCCGTGTCGCTGCGGCGCATCGTGCCGGCCGGCAGTTTGGGATCATCGACATACACCGGCTCGTCCGGGGCGGGTGTTCGTTCGAGGATGCGATAGTCGTAGTTGACGGTGCGGTTCGTGGGTGCGCCGTAGAGCACGATTGTGAGGCGCTGTTGCTGGAGATCGACACTGCTCTGCATCAGCATCCATCCGTCGGTATCATTCACGAAGCGCACATCGTTATAGGGCGTGAAGATCGCGGCGTCGAGGCCGGGCGGTTCGCCGAGTTCTTCATACCAACCAATCCGGAAGGCATGTTCATGGCGTTCGGTGATCGGTAAACCGCCGAAGAACGCCGCACGAAAGACCGTTGTGCTAACTTGACATAGCCCTCCGCCCCACTCCTTCTGGGTGCGATTATCGACAATCGCCAGGCCCTCGACAAAGCCGTTCTCGGCGTTGACCGCGCCAAGATTGGTGTTGAAGGAGAACCCTGCGCCGGGCGGGATCAGAACGCCATGCATCCGGCGCGCGCCGGCGAGGATGTTGGTGATCCGGTATTGCTCGGAGTTAAGGAACGAACTCACGCCGACCCCAACCGGCTCGACGATGCCGAGCGAGGCGAGATTCTGCTCCGTCACCGGCGGCGGGATACTTGTCATCGGCAACGCGATCGTGCGTTCGCTACGATAAAGCGCACTGTTCACCAGGGCAAGAGCCTGGTCGGCATCAAGCCCAAGGCCGGGCAGGCCGGGCGCGATAATCTGTAATGCGCCGCCATTCCAATCGACAAGCGGCAAGGTGCCTTCCTCGCGCACTGCACCGGACACCGGCAACAGCAGGCTCCGGATCGCAGCCTGATCGATGATCACGCGTGCGGTCGGTTTGCCGTCGCTGCCGACGATCCGGCGCAACGAGATCCACTCGGCAAGGGTGGCCGGCCCGATCTCCCAGCGACAACCGGCTTCGGCACAACTGCCGTGGCTACTGCTGAGCACAATCGGCTGATCGAGCAACATATGCAATTCGGCGGCAAGGGCTGCGACATCGGCATCGCGAACCTGGGGCGCAAGTTCGCGTGTGCGCAGGGCAACCTCGGCCCGCTCAAGATTCTGGAGCGCCGCCGTCACATCGATCAGGGTTTCGTCGATCAGTGTCTGCACACCCCAGGCCTCGGGATTAACCACCACCGCCGGCCCACGCAGATAGACATCGGCATTTTGAGGTGGGCGCTCGACCGCAAGGGCGATCCGGTTCAGATATGCCTGGAGCTTGCGCTGATCGATCGTGATTCGCAACGGCAGATCGACGCCCTGCTCCCAGATTGCTGCGGCGGTGCGCAGATTATCGGCGCGGGTATCGGTGCGGCCATACACGGCAGCCTGTTGCAGCGCCTCGTCGAGCATCAGTTCAAGGCCGAGTTCTTCAGCGGAAGGCTGCCAGATGTGCGAGTCGTAGACGAGCACAATGGGGTTGTAGCGGAACGCCGCGTAGTGGTGCTCGACTTTGGCGCGGGCATCGGCGAAATGCAGCCCGCCGATAGCGACGCCGCGCACACTGATGTTGGGATAGATTCGCGTCGCCAACTCGCGCTCACCAAAAAGCACCGCTGCGGTAGCGGCAACGGCAAGCAAGGTGCCGAGCATCAGCAAGACAATCAGCCACTCCAGCGGATTTCCGAAGCGGCCACGCCGATGATGGTGAGGTGCTATTGACACTGCACGATCGCTCATGGCGGAAATTAAGGCATCTGTGTAACCTGGAAACGATGTGAGTGTACAACTTTTCGTGCGCATCTGTCAAGCATTCCAACAATTGATGTTGGGGTGCGGTGGCTGTTTTTCGGCCACAGTATCACCTCATAAATGTCATCGAATTGACAGACCACTCGCGCAGCGGTGTTTTAAGATGAAAAAATGACACTCCGTATTCTCATCGTCATTCTCGTGTTTGGCTTAGCCGGTGCGCTCGGCGCCACGATTGCCGTGCTTACGGCGCCCCAAGATCCGGCCGCTACCGCCGTTGCCGCCACCGGAACCTCAACAGCGGCATCGCCGGTCGCAACGGCTGCGGCAACTGTCACCCCCGAACCGGCGACCGCAACTGTGGAAGCCACAGCGACCCATACGCCGGCACCGACCACTGTAATGACGCCGACACCTGCGATCACGGCGACGCCCGAAAGCACCGCAACACCGGAAGCCACGGCGACGCCCGAAAGCACCGCAACACCGGAAGCCACGGCGACGCCGGGATCCGAGATCGTCGAATATGTGGTGCAACCGGGCGATGTTCTCGCGCGCATTGCAGACCAATTCAACACCACGATTGAGGCGATTGTGGCATTGAATCCCGGCATCAACCCCGATAGCCTTACGGTTGGCGAGGTGTTGCGAATACCGGTCGGCACGCCGTAGCGCCGCAACATCCTGCGGCGCTACGGGGCATGCTGTTCGAGTTCGGCGAGCGCCGTGATCACCTCGTCCCGCGAGAGGCCACCGGCAACCAGTTCGTCGTCGCGGCGTGCGATCAGGCGTTGAAAGAAGGCGATGCCGTCGCGCCGCAAGCCCGCATCGGCGGGGTGTTCGTCGAGCAGATGGAAGAGTTGGTCTTCGGCGATGGCGAACCGCCCCAGGCGCTCGCTGAGTGCAAACAGCGCGATTCGGGTCGGGCCGGGAATTGCGTGGCCCTGCAGAAGTTTCAGCAGTGGATCGAGCGGCGGCATAAACTCGGGCAGCGGCTCCGGATACTCCACAGTGCATTCGACCAGTAGTTGCAGCGCCCGCAATGCCCGTGGCGCCACCCGTTGCGGTTCGTCGCGCTCGGCATAAATTTCGGCCTCGGCATACAGCAGGCCGGCAATATACATGCCTTCCTCGCGCCAGACACCCTCGCGATCACGGAAACGGATCAACGCCAGAATCTCCCGATCGCTGCGTTTCACCAGCGCATCGGAGCCGACGCCCAGCAGGTCGCGTAGGGCGTTATCGATCGTGATCAACGCCAGTGCGAACTGATTGCGCCGGCGTAAACCGAGCACATACATCAGCACCTGGCCGAACTGGGTGATCATCCGCATAATGTAGTCGTCGCGATACATAGAAGTACTGTACCGCAACTGAAATGCAAAATGCAAAATTCAGAACTCGGAATGCAAAATGCGGGATGCAGCGGGCGGGGTGCAGGATGCCGCTCGGAAACCTTTCCAAACCCGAGATGCGAACTGCAAACGGCAACCGGAAACCTTTCCACTCAGGTTCCGCATGTCACCTCTGGTGGCGGGATGGTTGGGATGGGGCGCGCGTCGGCAGCGGCAATGAATGCTTCAAGGGCGAAGATGCGCGGCGCCGCCGCCGCCGCACCCCAGCGGTAGATCGCGATGCGGTTTTGTCCGGCGACTTGCACCATCCCAAATAAGGCGGCATCGGGTGGAATGGCCGGATTCGGCTCGCTCAACGCAATCAGGGCGTAAGTTGGTTCGGCGCCGCAACGACGCATGCCGCCGGTGTACCACGCAATAATCTCGCTCGACTGATTACTGACAAAGGCGCCATCCAGTATTCCCGTCCGATACAATTCGGCAATCGCTTTCCAGCCGTCGCGTACCGGGAAGCCGAAGCGCGCATTTGGATTGATCGGCTCGGCCGCCCTGCCGTACAGCAGCGTCGCCGGGTAATCGCGCACATACTCGGGCGCCTGGCGCAGAAAAAGGCTTGCCTGGTATATTCCTGTCGTCGCCAGAAATAACAGGCCGATGATCAGGGCAACACTCGCTGCCGCGTTCTGGCGGTACCTTGCTCGGAAGCGCCGAATGCCGTAGGCCACACCGGCGCCGAGGATCAGGGCTGTGGGAATTGCGGCGACATAGATATGGGTGCGCGGCTGGGCGATCAGGAAGATCATCGCCAGCCATGCGCCGCCGGCCCAGAACCAGATCGCCCGTTCGCCGGCGGGCATGGCCGGCGCCGTCAACAGTATTCCCAACGGCAGCGCCAGCAATCCCAATGTTGTGAACGCTCCGAATGCGGCCGGATTCCAGATCAAGATCGCGCCGACGATCACAAGCCACAGCCCTGCGAGCCATGCCACGGGACGCGGCTGCACATAACGTAACAGGGCCGCGACCGCCGCGATACACAGCAGCAGCGCCACCAGCGATTGCTGGAGCGGCGATTGGTAAAATCCCGCCAGGGTTGCCGTGTCGGCCAGGTTGTTGAACAGGGTTGCGCCGCCCTCCTGACCGGTGCGTTCGCCAAGATGGGCCACGGTTTTGGCGAAATGCGGGTGCAGCGCGAAGGGAATATAGAAACTCGCCAGTACGCCGCCGCCGACGCCAACCGCTAGGGCGAGGCCCGCCGGCCAATCGCGGCCGCGCCAGTTGTGTTTCCGGGCGCCAACCAGGATCAGCCAGCCGAATGCCGGGGCGACGAAGATCGCATCGTGATGTCCGAGCAGGGCCACGGCATACAGCAACGCCGCCCACACCAGTCCGTGGCGGGTGCCGGGAGCGCCGGAGGCAAAGCGTGCAGCCCACCACAATGCGCCGATACTCAACAACAACACAATGCTTTGATACTGCACAATGCGCGAAAACCCGATCAAAAAGCCGTCCAACGCCAGAAGTGCTGCGCTCACCAGAGCGGCGCCGGTGCTGCCGAACAGTTCACGGGCCAGCACAAAGCCGCCCAACACCACCCCGATCCCGGCCAGGGCGAACGGCAGGCGGGCGGCGGCTTCCGGTAGTTGGCCGGTAAGTGCCAGAATACCGGCGGGCAGCACAATCTGCGCCGGCCCCTTTAACTGCGTCATCAACGGCTCATAGCGGCCGGCGACCAGTTGTGTGGCGGCGATCAACACCGATGCCTCGTCGTCATGAACTTCGGCGCTGCCGAGCAGCGGCAGGCGCAATAATGCCGCCAGCAGCACGATCACGCCAGGTAACCAGTCGATTCGCCAGGGCTGCGCTGCTTGTCGGGGCGAGGCCGGCGATCGCAGCAACCAGACCCCTGCCACCAGGCTGAGCAGATCGCACACCAGTAGCACATTCAGCGCCGAGATCGGGCCGGGCAAGGCGGCGAAGATCAGCATGAGCAGGATATGGAGCGTGACCGCGCCACATAAACCGAGCAACACCTGCGCTACGCGATCGCCGGTATGACGAAACAGCAGGCGCGCCAACAAAGCACCGGGAAGCCAGAGCAGGAACAGCGCTGCGATACCCCGCCAGAGCGAATCAAGCGGCAGGAGTAGGGCACTATGCGCCGCGATTGCCGATCCAACGACAACAAGCGCGGGCAGTTGTTCCCGCCGGATCGCGAGCGAATCACGCCATCTTAGGAGCCCCCAACCGCCGAGCAGGGTCAGCGAAGCGACAAATAACGGCAGCGGCCGGAGCGGCAGCAACCACTGAAGTGAATACCCGTCGTGCCAGGCCCAACTGATCAGGAATAGTGCGAGCAATGCCGGCGGGGCCACGCTTACCAGTGCTGCATGGCCCGTAGCACCACCAGGATTCACTGTTGCATAGCCAAGCCGGATCACAGCACCGATCAACAGCAACGCCCAGGCGAATAAGGCTGCCTGCAGCAGCGTAGCCGGCCAGATTCCCGGCGTCGTAACCAGCGGTACGAAGCGCACCCAATCGAGCGCAACACCCAGACTACGCGAATCATGCGGCAGCGGTCGCACCAACTCACCGATCAGATCGAGGCCTGGTGCGGCGCCGAGCAGCGGTGTCAGGGGATGTGAGAGCAGGACGTGATAGACCCGCCATGTATCGCCGGTCGGCAGTGCAGTCAGTGCTTGTTGTTGTCCTGCGGCTCGTAGATACAGCGGGCTATTGCTTAACCCACCGCGCAGGCGCAGTGTAAGCACCAGGCGGTTTGTCGGGAGTTGGGGTAACTGAAGCGAACTGAACGGCCCACTCCAGCGATAGGTTGTGCCGGCGGCCGACTCGGGGGCATAGAAATTCCGCTGCACATAGGCATCGCCGGGCGAGCCGATATCGATTAAACGGGGCGAGGGTAGCGATGCATGCGGCGCCATGGCCGCGAAAACGAGCAGCACGAGAAGAACCCCAGCCGGCACGCCGAGTATTCGCCGCAATCCAGGCATGCGCGCTTCCCCTTTACATGAAGTACCTTCTACGTAAAAGGGTAGCACAACAATATAGATCGAGTCAATATATTAAGGTTGTTAAGTAAATCTAAAGAACATGTTAACGCAGATGCAGCATGGTGCGGAGAAGGGGGCGATTCCGGGTTAGGCCGGCCTGGTGCTTTCGGCGGCAACAAGCATCGCGCGCATGCCCTGCATCAAAGCCGAGCGGTTGTCGGCCGACATCGCGCCGAGCAGTTCGTGCAGTTGATCCTGCGTACCGCGATGCAAAGTTGCCATAAGTTCGATACCGTGCGGGGAGAGTTGGATCAGCGAGCGACGGCGGTCGGCAGGATCATTGGTACGCTCAACCAGATCGATTTTGCTCAAGCGCTCAACCAGATGACTGGCGGTTGGTTGCGTAATTGCGAGCACCGCCGCAAGATCGTTGACGCCGATCGGCCCACGTTGCGCAACGACGATCAAGGTTTTGAATTGGGCCATCGTCAATTCCAATTCGAGCCATTGTTGCACCGCCGAGTGTTGGAGCGCGAAGGCCAGGCGCATATGCAGATCGATCAACTCATCAATCAGTGGTTGGTCGCCGTAAGCGGAACTGTTGGTCGGTGGGGAACATTCGGGCACGTTGCTGCATCCTATGGCGTCGGCGTCGGCGATATGGGCACTATACCATACTCGCCGCCACGCAAAACACCGGCCATTCAGGCCGGTGCCTATCGAGTGAGATTCCGGGGGCTTAGTTCTGCCGACGGCGGCGCACCTGCCAGCGCCACATCACGCCGCGGACGCTCACACCCTCGATCAGTTCATCATCCTCGCTGTGGGATTCGACCCGATCGCCGGCAAGGTTGACCAGATCTCCATTCCGCGTTGCGTTCCGCTCGCGGCCACGGGGTAATTGTTTGCGATCCAAAGGCTGTTCCATAAGATCCCTGCTCCTTGATAATAAAGTATAGAATTAGTGCGGTATGCCCTCACGAACGTAGGCATTTTTCAGTTCAGCAAAACGTGAAAATGATGTTATCCACCGCTGCTCAATCGGCGCTGAACGTGAATCTTCCTTCATTTACACGAAGATGTAGTAGCAAATACCGGCGTTTTGATTTTGTTCATTGAGTTGATTAAGTTGCGCGAAGCGATTGATGCTCGGCACGATTTATGCACTTTTCTCGCTGTGGGCGACTCCGATCACGACTCATTCCTACGTTCGCCCATAATCCATCAGCAGAGACAAGGAGCAGACGATGGCCGACAATGTCAACCCGATTCAGGTGCAGAAGTTCTTGAAGGGTATGGATTACCCGGCCCGCAAGCAAGATATTCTGCAGTGCGCCGAGCAGGAAGGCGCCGATGAGCATGTCCGATCCACCCTTGCGCAACTTCCCGATCAGGAATACGAGACGCCGGCCGATATCAGCAAGGCGATCGGTAAGATGAATCGCTCGTAGTGATTAGATGTGGCGATGCTTTGGTGCATATTTCGCCAGAGCATCGCCGCTGTAGGTTTGCGAAGGGCTGTTATGGCTTTGGTAGATGTGCTGATCCCAACCTGTGATCGCAAAACCGGGTTGGCAATTGTGTTGGCCGGTCTGTTGGGCCAGCAATTCACCGACTTTGATGTGATCATTTCCGATCAGAGCAATGACGATACGATCCTGAATTGTCGCGAGATCGATATTCTGTGTCGCGCTCTGGAGTGGCACGGCCATCGCGTGCAGCGTCACCGGCACTTGCCGCGTCGCGGATTAGCCGAGCAGCGCCAGTTTTTGCTTGAGCAAAGCCAGGCAGCATATGTGCATTATCTTGATGATGATGTGGTGCTTGAGCCGGGGGTGCTGGGGCGCATGCTGACGATATTGCAGGCCGAGGGCTGCGGTTTTGTCGGCTGTGCGGCTACGGGGCTGGAATATGTAGCGGATGTGCGACCGCACCAGCAGCAGATTGAGCTTTGGGATGGGCCGGTGACTCCGGAGCCGTTTACGCCCGACACACTGCCCTGGGAGCGCCACATGATCAATAATGCGGCCAATCCGCTGCATCTGGAGCAACGCCTGGCGGCCCACCAGAACCCGATCCGCTATAAAGTCGCATGGGTCGGCGGAGCGAACTGCCTGTATGATCGCGCAAAGCTGGTGAGTGTCGGAGGTTTTCGTTGGTGGCCGCGCCTGCCGGCGGCCCATGCCGGCGAAGAAGTGCTGGCGCAGTTTTTGTTGATCCGGCGCCACGGCGGCTGCGGCATTTTGCCCAGCGGTACGTATCATCTCGGGCTCCCGACCACTGTACATGATCGGGAGCGCAACGCAACCGAACTGTTCGCCGAGTTGATCGCGGAAGGGTATTAGGCTTTGCCGCAGGTTACGCTTCCGCTGTTCGGTCGCCGAGAATATCTTCGATGTAGAGCATACGTACCAATACTATGCCGGCGACAACCAGCGGCGCGGCCAGAAAGACGCCCAGACTGCCGATCAGCACCGCCAACGCAATCTGGATCGCCAGGGTTAACGCCGGCGGTAGAATCAGCGCTTTACGCTCGATGTAGGGCGTAATCACATAGCTTTCGAGAGCCTGAATTGCGATGTACAGCACCAATACCTGCACTGCCATGGCTGGGCTCTGGTTCAGGGCGATCAGCACCGCCGGGACAGTTGCCAGCGTTGGCCCAAGATTCGGGATGAACGAGAGCAGGGCCGCAATAATGCCGAGGGCCAGCGCCAAGGGCACGCCCAGCAGCGAGAGGCCGATCGTGGTAAGGACGCCGATGACGATCATGGCGATAAACTTACTTAACAACCACCATTGCAAGGTCTGGCCGAGTGTCATCAACACCTCGCGACCGCGATCACGCTGGGTCGGCGGGATCAGGCGCAGCAGGCCGGCCTGATAAATGCCGGGTTCAATCGCCAGATACAGGCCCAGGAAGAGGAAGACCAGCACACCAATCACGGCGGTGAGCGTATTCGAGAAGATGCCGCGCACATTGCCGATCAGACTGGACGATGTTACGAGATCGGTCGGATTTTGCACTTGATCCAGCACCCATCGGCCCCAGCCATATTGTGCCAGCCAATTGCGGGACTGTTGGAACGCACTCGGAATCTCCATTGTCAGGCGGTCGGTCTGTTCGGCCAAGGCCGGCACAAACAGCCAACCGCCCAGGATGATCGCGCCGAGCAGGATAATCACCACTATCGCCAGCGAAGTGCGTTGCCCGAGCGGGGTACGGGCGGCGATCGGGTTTGCGAGTGAGCGCAGCAAGATTGCGAGCAGAATCCCGGCGAAAATCACCATCAGGACATCGAGAATTGCGCGGAAAAAGAGGAAGAGCGCAACCAGCAGCAGGCTTACACCCGCGATAATCAACGCCTGGCGGCCGAGTGTGCGTAGTCCGCCGGCCGGCGCAACGCGAACCGGCGCATCATAATCGCGTGCTGTCTGCTGCATAATGCCTCCTCACTACTACTAGAACGTCGGTAGCGTATTTGTGTTGTGATGCGCGCAGCGAAGCTGCGCCGCATCACAACACAGAATCCTTACGGGCCGGCGGCCCGAAACGCCCACAAATCCGATTACGCTACCGACGTTCTAGGGGCGGTGCGTGCCATGGCCGTAGGTAATGAAGCATCGGGCAGAACACGATGCTTCATCACTTACTCACCGCCGGCCTGAATTGTCAGCAAGCGCCGGCCCTCGCGGATACCCGGATCGTTCTCCTCGCTGTAGCGCGTCCAGTCGAGTGAAAGGATCAGATCGGGCTGTACGCCGCGCCCTTCCAGATTTGTGCCGTCGCGCAGGGCGAAACCCTCCTGCGCTACCCACAGCCGCGAGCCGGCCGTCAACTCGTAGGCGTAGATCGTCTCGGTATTACCGGCGGTCGGCTCACCGATCACCAGGGCGCCGGCTTCCTGCTGCAACACCGCCGCCAGTAATTCCGCATATGATGCCGTCTGCCGATCAACCAGCACAACCAGCGGCAAGCCCCGCAGATCCGGGCCGGATCCTGCTTCAACCATCAGTGGCGCATCATTTTCCGGCTGAAAAACACCCCTGATTCACCGCGCACAAAATGGCTCAACACCCCCGTCAGCACGTTACGCCAGCCGCCGGGGTTGCTGCGCAGATCGATAATCAGCCCCCGCAAGGGGCGCGGCGAACTGATTGACTCAAGCGCCGCACTCACCTGCTCGGCCATATCATTCACCCAGAGCGTCGTAATGCGCACATAGCCGATATCGCCGGGCAATCTACGGGCCGCCGGCGAGATCCGGCCCTCGATCTGCCGCCGCACCAGCACCACATCGCGGCTTTCGCTATCGCCGGGATGCACAACGGTTAGGCGCACCGACGAGCCGGGTTCACCCTGAAGATCGCGCCGCGCATAGAACTCGCCGTCCACCGCCACGATTCGATCTCGCGGTCGCAAACCGGCCCGCTCGGCCGGCCCACCCGGAAAGACATGTTGAATCAATAACGCATCACTGAGCGGTAAGGCAATAATCCCAATCCCGACTTGCTCTTCGCGGCCGCTACTCAGCGTATCTTCTTTTTCGGCAGCCTGGGGCGGCAAAAAGCGGGAATGATTGTCATCCAGCCGCTCCACCATCTGGCCGATCAAATGAAAGAACTCCGCATCACTGCCCGCCTCAGCCAGCAACGGCGCAAACTCTGCGCGCACCGCCGACCAATCAACCCCGCGAAAGTCGGCGTACAAATAGTTCTCGTTAATCGTCGTCCAGACCTCGGTGAAAATTTGCTGGCGCACCGTCTCATCGAGCACCGACGCAACGGTCGGCAAACTCGCCGGCGTCGTGGCAATTGCCGCCGTCGGCGATGCAGCCACGGTGACGGTCGCACTTGGCGGTGCCGCCGTAGGCAAGGGCGTCCCGGCCGGAATCACCACCGGCGGTATCGCTCGCGGCACCTGCGCGGTCGGGTTAGTGCCGCAACCGCCGAGTATCAGGCTCACAACTGTAACCACCAATACGGCAACACAGCCACATTTGCGTTGCGCGCCGTTCTCCCCACCGATCGCGCACCACCTAAGCATCACCCGTCCTATCACTCAGTCGCAAAGGCCGCCGCCAGAATTTGCCCGGCCAACTGAGCACCGACACTACTGCCCTCACCGCCGCTCTCAACCATCACCGCTACAGCGTAACGCGGTTCAGCGAGCGGCGCAATGGCGATAAACCAGGCATGCGGCCGCGCACCGGGAACATGCTCCGCTGTCCCCGACTTGCCGCCAACCACGATCCCCGGTACAAACTCACTCACCACACTCCCGAAGCCATATTCAGCAACCGCCGCCATATGCGCGCGCATGGTACGGGCGATCTCGGCCGACATCACGCGCCGAATCGGTCGTGGATTTGTTTGCAGCACCTGTTCGCCATTCGGCCGCGTAACCGCCTGCACCAGATACGGCTTCATCATCACGCCGTCATTCGCGATCGCGCCGCCATCATCGCCATCTGCAACGGCGTTACCAACAACTGGCCCTGGCCATAACCGGTATCGGCCAGGGCCCGCGGTTGCTCCAGAAAACCCGGATCAACATACAACAGGCTCGGCGCAGCCAGCAGATCCGTAAAACCGCTGTAGCTATCGGGCACCGTCCGTGGAGTAAAAATATCGAAGTCCGCCGCAACTTCGCTCAGGCGCTCCGCACCAATTCTGGTCGCATATTGCGCAAACGCGGTGTTGCACGAATACGCATACACCCGTTCCAGGTCGGTCGGATCGCCGGTAAGCGACGCAAGTCCATCGACGGCATTCACCACCGGCGGCGCATCGGGTTGCGGGCGATACTCCGGCGGGCAATTGATCACATTCGGCCCGCCGACATCCGGGTAGCGCAACGCACCGATCGCGGTCAGGGTCTTAAACGTCGATCCGGGCGGGTACAAGCCCTGGGCTGCCCGGTTCAACAACGGTTGGCCGGAACCGTCGCTATTCAAGGCGCCCCAGTACTCCGCGATGCGGGTATTCTCGGCTTCGCGATCCGCAACACTCGGATCGAAACTCAATCGGCCCGGATCGTAGCCGGGCCGGCTCACCATCGCCAGAATCGCCCCACTGCGCGGATCAAGCACCACCGCCGAACCGCTGCGATCGCCGAATAATGCCGCCACCTGGGCCTGCAACTCGGCATCGATCGTCAAGCCAAGATTGTTCCCGCGGCGCTGAGCCCCGACCGCCTGCTCACGCAAGCGTTCCCACTCATTGCCGCGCTCGCCGGTAAGATACGGTGCATAGATCGCTTCAAGGCCGCTTTGCCCGAAGCGCGTACTGAAAAACCCAACCAGATTGCTGAAGATCGTCGGATCATAGACGTTAGCCAGCGGATATGTGCGGCGGGCGAAGCCATTTACCGGCTCGCTGCCCACGATCAGGCGCCCATCACGATCGCGGATCTCGCCGCGCAATACCCGCTGCGAGTCGATCACCGGGCGCACATTACTCGTCGTACTGCCGTCGGCGGCCACCGCCACATGGTTGTAAATCGTATCGGCACGCACAAATTGTTGGCGCAACAGTTGCAAACTCAGCAACACAAACCCAACCAGCACCACCAATCCCAGATTCGCCACGGTTCGCGCCAGGCCCCGAGCGATCACCGGTTGGCTCAACCGCGCCGCCAGGGCAATCAGCGGCGCCGCAGTCCAGAGGCAGATCAACCAGACCGTATCCGACTCGATCGGCTGCCAAATTCCATAGCCGATCACGCCGATCGCCAGGACAATCGCCGGTAGGCGCACAAATTGCCAGTTTCCCATTCCCGATCCTTGTATGTGCCGATGATCGTGAAATTATACCTTGTGCAAAGCTCCTGCGGCAAGGAAGGATCATCACAATACGAGCGATACTACAACATAAACGCGGGGCAGCGCAATCACGCCACCCCGCATTCTAAAGCCAACAACGCTACGTTCACCCACCGACAACCCTGTCGTCGCATCTATTTCAACGGCGCCAACCCGGCGCCCTGCATCCTCTATCTTACAAAGGCAATGTGACCCGCACCGTCACCCCGCCGTTCTCGCTCTCGAATACCGCCAACTGGCCGTCGAGTTCGGCAATCCGGTAACGCACCAGGCGCAAGCCGTGGAGGCCGGGGCGCTCGTAGGTGCCGTCAAGCAAGCCGACGCCATCATCCTGAACCGACAACGCAACCGCCCGCGGTTCAAAATTCAGCGCCAGGCCGACATTGCGGGCGTGGGCGTGCTGGTGGATATTCAGCACTGCTTCCTGAACAGTTCGCAACAACACCTGATGGTGTGCAGTCGAGAGAACCTGCTGTGGGCCTGCGAACGACAGCCGCACCTTTGCCCGGCACTCATGTTCCAGCCATTGCGCCATACGCTCCAGCGCCGTCGTCAGTCCGGAGTCGGGGTCGGGAGCAAGATCATAGACCGCCCGGCGCACCGGCGACAGATCAGCCGCCGAGGTCATCCCCGCCGGGGCCGGCGAGCGCAATGCCGGTGTATCGGCAACGGGTGATTCCAGCCGTCGTTGAAACTGCCGCTCGCCTATTCGCAACACCGGTGCAGCCTCGCCAGCTACTCGCCCCGATTGTGAGGTATCTTGCACCAACAGCGGATCGTCATCTTGCACCGATGTCAGGCCGCGCAGATCGCGCAAACGGCCAAAAGCCGCCCATGCCAGGCTAAACCCGATCGGAATCAACATCCGGCCCAGCGTCTGAAAGCCGCTCATCTCAAGATTTGGCAAGGTCAAAAGCAAACCGGCTTGATCGACAACCAGAAAACCCAGACCGCCGATCAATGCTCCGCGCCAGTGAAACAACAACGCCGGCAAGATCAGCGCCCCGAGTGCGTAGGGCAAGAACGGCAATGCTGCGCCACCACTCAGCCAGACCACAATGCATCCGATCAACAGATCGATCGCCAGCACCGCCGGTCGTCGCCGGGCAAGCCGAATATAGCCGGCGGATACCGCCGTCAGGGCAATATTAATCGCAAACAAGAGCAGCAGCAGCAAGGCCTGGCGCGACGAGTCCTCCGCCGCACTGCCGGGCAGCGTCAACGAAAGTCCGGCCACTGCCCACGAGAGCCAACGGTAGCCGTAGAAAGCTCCGTAATCACTCAGTAGCAAGCCATACTCGTGCAATTGACGCTTCACGCGGCTCCTCGCTAGAGTGTGCCGGACACCGGGGGAAAGGGGCTAAGTGCCTACAGTGTAGCAGAAAGGTTGGCCTGCGGCAACCGCCTCAGCCGATGATCGTGGCATACACAATCGCCAAAAACAACCCACCACCCAGCAACCCATACTCCCAGATCAGGCGGCGCTGCAAGCGCCCGGCCAGATAATGTTGTAACAAACTCACCGCTACATAAAATAGTACTAATAGCAAGGTGCCTGCCAGCAGGAACGTCGTCGCCCAATAATTCAGCGCCCACATTGCCTCGGCCAGAGCCAGGCCAACCAGGGCCGCCACCAGAACTCGCCCCGACTGTTGGCCGATCGCCAGCAGACCATAGCTGATCAGCCCGCCGCTCAAACCAACCATCGTCGCCGAGTAGAGCGTTCGATAGCGAGTGTAATAGATCGCACTAAAGCAGAAGAAGGCCAGCAAATAACCCAACGCCTGAAGCACGACTTGCGCTCGTTGGCGAATGTCGGGCCGGCGATCGAGCACATAATGCTGCGCAACCAGCACCGCCAACAACGAACCGCCGCCGGCCACCAACGCCAGTGCAAAGGCGAGGCCCTGCATGCTGTCGTTAAAAAGCCGAAAGAACGCGAATGAGCCGATCAAACTGAACGACGGCAATATCCAGAAAGCCGGCGCAACTTCCCAGCGGATCAGGCCCAGATTGATCATCGGCAACTGTTGCGCTTGCAATGTCGGATGTGATCGCGCCAGCAAATCCGCGCCGGCGCATGTGATCACAACCAGCGAGGACACCAGAAACCACGATAGCGAGATCACCGGCAAATCGCCGCCCAGCACAATCCGCAACGTGTTCGGATTCCCATCAATAAGAAAGATCACCACCAGGCCGATCAGAATCACAAACACCAGCGAGATAATCCGATCATAGCGCGGTATCACAGGCGACATCATAGCCTGATACTTCTCCTTGCTTGTGCATTTCACCCGGAACCTTGTCCAGGATTATTGGGCAAAATGTAGCATAATGGTTGACACTCATTTTTGCCCGTGTTATAGTTTGAAGTGTGAAGGAATTATATTGAATGTGAATAGTAGCACATCCTGAGTGCCGGCGTGCATCCGGCAACCCTTCAACCTCGCGGTGTGCTTCGTGAACAGTGGCGCGAAATGAGCGTTCAACCCGAATCTTTTTCAGATCTGCAACCCCACGACGGCGATGATACGGCGTTCGAGGCCTACACGCTGATCAGGCAGATCAACTCGATCATGGATATGTACAACCGTTACGATCTTCGTAGCGAAGAACTGACGGTTCCACAATTCATGATCTTGAACTACACTACTCCTGAAGGCGTCCCGCTCAGTGAGATCAGCGCCCGGATGCTTTGCGATAACTCCAATCTTACCGGCATTGTTGATCGTCTGGTAGCAAAGGGCTATGTCGAGCGCCGCCCCGACCCTCAGGATCGCCGCGTAAGTCTGATCTGCCTGACTTCAGCCGGTGCCGAGAAATTCCGCCGTATTCGCCCCCGCCATCACGATAGTATCAGTAAGCGCATGCGCTCGATCTCGTCGCGTGATGTCGATCAACTGCGCAGCATCCTGAGCAATCTCTTCGAGAATTTGCGTTCCACCGATGAACGCAGCGATACAAAATAACAAAATCCCGGTTCAGCCGGAACCAGAGAGGGCGGGGGTCGCAATATGGTTGCGGCCCCCGCCCTCTCTGGCATTTCTGTACCAATACCGACTGCGGATGCACCTGCATGTGCCCTTAGCGGGGTTAGCGCCGGCGTAACAAGGCCCGTTTGCCGGATTGGGATGCATTCAAGTAATACTGCCCTAATTTTCTTCCTGACGCTGCAACTGCTCGGCACGTTGGATCTGCACAAACAGCGGCGGCACAGCAAACAAGGCCCGATCCAGATCGCTGATCTCCGGATCTACCACCCCCAACGACCAGCGCCCGCCCTGACGGATCAACTGCGTTCCAAAGCGCTGTGGCTTCCCCGTCGCTACCAACCAGCGATCCCATGCCATCGCCCGCAATGTCCAGGCTCGATCTTCACCCATTTCGGTCGACTGCCGCGAGAATGTACGCGCCAGCCCAAAATGCGCCTGTGTCTCGCCACACAACATCACCCAGGCGGCATGAAAATTATCCCGTGCATCCTGGATATGTCCGGCCGCATACAGATCCAGAACCCGTTGGCAACGCCGCCGCGCACCGATCGGATCGGGGGTACCGGCCTGGGCCTCAACCGCTTCGCGCGCCAGCGCAGCCAGTTCCTCACTAGGATTTTCCGGCGTTGCGCCCTCATTCAGCATGTCATCAAAATCGTCCATCAGAACCTCCGCAGAGGATCGCCAATATCCTGACGGATGCCGACCCTCCGGCTCGTGCCTTCTCTGACGGCCCCGAAATTAGTGTACCACACCCCATGAGGACGTGTCGGGAATCTTATCCGGCGTCGCTATTGCCGGCCCGGATCGGCTCGGCTTCGCCCACAAATCGTTCGCGACAACGGCGACACTGTGCTTCGTAGTGCAACTGCTCCTGCCGTCGGCGCACCACAACTTGCAATGGTCGTCCTGCGGCACCACAAACGGCGCAGCGCCCGCCGGCCCGCTGCATCGCGGCCTTATAGCGTGGCCAATCCATGTAATCAAGCGCAAGATGCAAACTCAGGCCAAGGGCCACCGGGCGCAAGAACCGTCGCCGGCCCGCCGCGATCCAGATCAAGGGCAACAAGATCCAGGGGTGGTGAATCAACGAACGAAGCGAACCATAGCGCGGCCGCGTATCACCACGCACGCGCAGCGTGTGCCGGTACCGGTTGTAGTGCAAGGCGCCGCTCAGGCTCCAATCGCCGGTTTGCAGGGCATATAGCAGGAAATGATCGACATCGATCATGGTTCCCCCCGCTACAACCAGCGCCGCCGCTAGCGGTCGATGCGGATAGCGTACGACCGCCAGTGCCAACGAACTCAGCAGATGTGTTTTTGGCCCCATAAGTTAACGGTTCTGGAATGTCGGTCCATGATGATCGTAACGCTCCCAGAGCGGATGCGCCACGCAATTCAGCTCTTTTCGCCCGCCGCCGAGCAGGTACTGGCGCGCAGCACTGGCCGGTGTGTACTCCTGCGGAATCCGGCCCTCACGGTAGGCCGCCATGATCGCCTGGTAGCTCTCCTTATCGGCCAACTCGGCCAATACCGCCGCCGCCGCCGAAACCAGATCCACCGATTCCATCCGCTCGCGGCAAAAGCTGATCACTTCATCGCGCACTTCGGGAACATAGGCAGCCACATATGCCAGCGCCCGCACTGCTGCCAGTCGCTGCATTTCGCTACGCGCCGGATCATCGGCGATCGCGCTCAGGATCGGGATTGCCGGCGCACCCACGCGCGCGATGATCTGCAGGATCTCCGCCCCATACAACTGCGTCGGCACATCCTCGTCATCGTACACTTCCAGGGGGATATTCGACAACAGCGGTTCGATTATCGCCGCATCCGGCACTTCGCCCAACAAACGCAATGCATGCAAGGGCCCCAGCGCTTTGTTGATATCTTCATCGTGCAGCGCCTCAATATGCATCGCCAGTTTTAACAACTCGGGCCGCGCTGCAGCGCCGTTCGCAAGAATCCGCTCAACCAGACGCGGTTCCGGCCGCAGGCCGACCCGACTCAACTGACGCACCAGATCGCCAACTGCAGGATCAAACGACATGGCAACACCTACTCTCTACAATCATCCTACCGATAGTATATGTTCGCCGCACCACCGGCAATCACTGCTGTTCCAGACAAAAGTTCCATGGCTGTCTACAACAGTTCGGGCGCCATGATACCACTTCTCTCCAGAAGCGGGCGAAAACTGCGCCGGTGGAGCGGGCAAATCCCATGCCGATCAAGCGCTCGCCGGTGCGCGGCCGTACCATAGCCCTTATGAGCGGCAAATCCGTAGGCCGGAAATGCGCGATCAGCGGTGTGCATGAGCCGATCGCGGGTAACTTTGGCCACAATCGAAGCGGCGGCGATCGAGAGGCTTGCGCTGTCGCCGCGGATAATCGCCCGCTGCGGCAATGCGATGTTCGGCAACGCAACTGCGTCGATCAACAGGCTATCGGGGCGGCAGGGCAACTGTAGCAGCGCCACCGTCATCGCCAGGCGCGTAGCCGGCACAATACCATAGGCATCGATCAGAAAGGCCGGCACGATTCCCACCCCAATGCCGACGGCATGCGCCAATACCAACTCAAGCGCCTGTTCACGCCGCTCGGCGCTGAGTTGCTTCGAATCATCGACGCCGACAAGGCATGACGGATCGGCCAGCACCTCCGGCGCGAGTACCACCGCCGCCGCCACCACCGGCCCGGCCCAGCATCCGCGACCGGCTTCGTCGATCCCGGCCGCGTCCGCCAACCGGCATCAAGCAGGGCCAACTCGTACTCAAGGCCGGGCGCCATCGCGATCCTCCAGCGGCTCAAGCTCGCCGATCACCAGCAACACCCTGCTCCTCCCAACCGACTCCCATAAAGCGCGCAGGCGCATCCCGGCGATCATAAACGGCAACGGCGGATCAACAGCGGTCGGACGTGTGGATCGTTGCAGAGTCAGGCGATAGGCCAGATCGATCAGGCGCTCAGGCAAGCCGCCGCCAAGCAATTCAGCGCCAAGCACCAACACCAAGCGGCCGTCGGGCGCAAGCACCCGGCGGATCTCGGCGTGAGTACGGGAATCGAAGATATACTCGGCGGGAAAGGTTGCAACCACGGTATCGCACGACGCAGATTGCAACGGCAACTGCTGCGTGGATGCCCGTACAAGGGACGCCGGTAGACCACTGCGTCGCAGGCGACGAGCGCCCTGAGCGATCATAAATGGGGAACGGTCGAGGCCGAAGGCAGAACCGGGCGATCGTTGTTGCAAGGCCCGCTGAAGATGACCGGGGCCGGAGCCGAGTTCAAGCACCCGCCCACGTACATGCGGCAGAACAGTAAGTACCCAACGCCGCCAGAGCCCCCGCGAAACCACCCAGGCCACCCCGTCGTACGTCCAGGCAAACTCACGGTAGAGCCGCTCGAAGGCCCAACCAAGGACATGTCTGTAGGCGTTCAAAACACCACGCAAAATGAGACATGCACCAGTACGTCTTGCTGAAGTACGTGCATGTCTCATTTCGCATTTCGCTCGTCGCCGGAATTAAACGCGGCGCTCTTTGATACGAGCAGCCTTACCGGTGCGCCCACGCAGATAGTACAACTTGGCCCGGCGCACCTTACCGCGGCGCATCACCTTGATCGAATCGAGGCGCGGCGCGTGCAACAGAAATGTACGCTCGACGCCGATGCCATGGGAGGCGATCCGGCGCACCGTGAAATTCTCGTTGATCCCGCCGCTGCGGCGCCGGATCACTACGCCTTCAAAATCCTGAACGCGCTCGCGGCTACCTTCGACCACTCTCACACCGACCCGCACCGTATCACCGACCCGAAACTCAGGGATATCGGCCTTCATCTGGCGCTGGGCCAAACCTTCCAGAATCTGCTGCGACACAGTTGTCGCTCCTTTCATGGGCAGGCAACACCACCCAACACACACCGAACTTCCGGCAACTGTAGCGGGCCGAACTTTGGTAGTGTCGTCTGTTGGCCTGACTAAAGCCCTCAGGCGCCCGCACCTACGCGGGACTGATCGGCTACGTACACACACAAATCTGGCAGACGGTATGCCGCCTGCCAGATTATTGGCGCTGAACGCGATTATAGCACAGCTTACCGGCAGCGGCAAGGTTTGCGGCAGGGCCGAACCGGTTCACCTCCGCCCCTCGATTGAGATAACTTGGATCTTTTACACAAAGGCTATCAGGCTACATTGTACAGTCGTACCATTGTCGGCTGACGGCGGCAGTCGGTATGATTAAATCTACGTAAACTGGACCTCATGTAACCGCAGCTCAGGTGAGGAGAGCTCCGCATCGTGGCTTACCGAGCACACGATGTGATCGACCTTGCGAAGGCGCAGCGCGTCGACACGATCGTTCGTTTCAGCGCACAATTACCACTATCTTCCTTCACTACGGCGCCACGCGATCCCGGCGCCGCTCGTCGTATCCCTCACGACGACGTTTCCCGCTTTTCTCTTGATGCATTTGCGCAGCCGTGTGCCATGCACGCCGCGGTGATGCGCTGCATAGCGGTGCCAGGCACCGTCGTCTGCTCAGGACCACGCCTGTTCTGTATTTGACAAGGAGACTTTCTCATGGCCCAGACCGCAAAAGATGTTTTGCAGATGATTAAGGACAATGGCATCCAGATCATCGACACACGCTTCACCGATCTCTTCGGCGGGTGGCAGCACTACTCTCTCCCGGCGAGCCGGCTTACCGAAGATATGATCGAAGAAGGGCTTGGTTTCGACGGTTCGTCGATCAAGGGCTTCCAGGTGATCAATGAGAGCGACATGCTCATGATCCCCGATCCGACATCGGCATTCATCGACCCGGCCCTGAAAGTACCGACGCTCGTACTGATCTGCGACATCATCGATCCGCTTGAGCGCAAGCCCTACTCGCGCGATCCGCGCACGGTGGCGAAGAAAGCCGAAGCCTATCTGAAGAGCACCGGCATCGCCGACACCTCGTACTTCGGCCCGGAAGCCGAGTTCTTCCTCTTCAGCGATGCCCGCTTCAGCCAGGCGGCCAACCATGGCTATTACTTCCTCGACAGCCCCGAGGCGATCTGGAATGCCGGCGCCACGGTTGAGGGCGGCAACAAGGGCTATCATATCCGCCACAAGGAAGGCTACTTCCCGGTGCCGCCGACCGATACCCTGCAGGACATCCGCTCGGAGATGATCCTGAAGATGGCCCAGATCGGGATCGATATTGAGTTGCACCACCACGAGGTTGCTACCGCCGGCCAGTGTGAGATCGACATGAAGTTCGACTCGCTGGTGAGTATGGCCGACAAGGTTCAGAAGTACAAGTATGTGGTACGCAATGTGGCCCGCGAACATGGCTACACCGCCACCTTTATGCCGAAGCCGCTCTTCGGCGATAACGGCTCGGGTATGCACTGTCACCAGAGCCTTTGGAAGGGCGGCGAACCGCTCTTCTTCGACGAAACACAGTACGCGCTGCTCTCGAAGATGGCGCAGTATTACATCGGCGGTATCTTGAAGCACGCCCCGGCACTGCTGGCGATCTGCGCGCCGACCACCAATAGCTATCGGCGCCTGGTTCCCGGCTTCGAAGCGCCGATCAACCTGGTCTATTCGATGCGTAATCGCTCGGCGGCCATCCGCATCCCAACCTACAGTAGCTCGCCGAAGTCGCGCCGGATCGAGTTCCGCGCGCCCGACGCGACGTGCAACCCGTACCTGGCCTTCGCAGCAATGATGATGGCCGGCCTGGACGGCATTCAGAACCAGATCGAGCCGCCGGCCCCGCTCGATGTCGATATCTATGAGCTTTCGGCGGAGGAGAAGGGCGACATCAAGGGTACGCCCGGTTCACTCGGCGAAGCCCTCGACGCACTCGAGGCCGACTACGAGTTCCTGCTTAAGGGCGATGTCTTTACCGAGGACTTGCTCGCTTCGTATATCGAGACGAAGCGCACCGAAGAGCTTTCGATCGCGTTGCGCCCACATCCCTACGAGTTCTCGATGTATTTCGGGGCGTAAAAAAAGCTGTAGTTGCTTCGGCGGCTTTGCCGCCGAAGCAACTACAACTATTTCAGTGCGAATCAACAGGGCTGCCTCGCAGATGCGACGCGGCCCTTTTATGCATTTACGGGCGGGTACGCGGGCGCTGGCGGGCGCCGAACATCACAGCCATAGCGAGCAGGAGCGTGGTGCCGCCGGCAACCAGCGCGGCCATGTCGGCGCTGATTAAGCCCTGGGCCGCCAGCAGGCCAAGCGCCGGGGCCATCCATAACATCCAGCTACACACGATCATCATGCGGCGTTCATTCAACGACAAGCGCGAGGCACTTGTCGTAGCAAGTACTGTTGCCGCCCAGCCAATCAGTCCGATCAGCACGCTTTGGGTTTCGTAGAGCGCTTCCATCCTAACTCCTCCGACGCTGCTCCATTGCAACGAACCGTAGACGACACAACATCGTGCGCCCGAGGCGCGGCCCGATTGAGATCGGTGCGCTGCTGCAACGACGCTCGGGGTTCCCCCGATACGGCTCTATGGTAGCAGATCATATAGACAGTTTCAACAGATATAACGCCGCATCCTTTGTGCATGTTGCACAAAGAAGATCCACGAACGGAGGGCATTTGGCGCAAACGGGGAGCGATGACCGATCCGAACAGTAACGACGCCTTGCTTGATTGGCATCAGCCTGGATACCAAGATCGCCCTAATGAGCATAGCGCAGCTGAGTGACCGGGCTGAAACCTTTATGTGCTGGCGCCAAACAACAGGGCGTGTCACAATGCATATGAGGTTTGTGCCGCAAGTGCCTGTAATGCGACGCTGCTATACTCGCACTGCCGTCGATATCGGCCATAGTCGCCGGTATCTCCTCACATCTTTCTCAAACTCTATGCCAGGAGCTCTTGATGATTGAAGCCCATCAGCTGACAAAGCAGTTCGGCGCGTTTCAGGCCGTGCGCGGGATCGATCTGACGATCCAACCAGGCGAGTTGCTGGCGCTCCTTGGCCCGAACGGCGCCGGGAAAACCACCACCGTGCGCATGCTCGGCGCGATCCTGGCTCCTAGCAGCGGCAGCGCCCGAATTTGCGGCCACGATATTGTGCGCGAGGCACGCATTGTGCGCAGTAAAGTCGGGTTGCTTACCGAATACCCCGGCCTTTATGGGCGGATGCCGGCCCTGGAATATTTGAACTTTTTCGGCGCATTGCTCGATCTGAAGCCACAGGAACGCCGTGCCCGCGCCGAACAACTGCTGCACCAATTCGGACTCTGGGAGGCGCGCGAACGCAAACTCGACAGCTATTCCAAGGGGATGAAGCAAAAGATCGCCCTGGTGCGCGCGCTGATCCACGATCCGCCGGTGCTTTTCCTCGACGAGCCGACAACCGCAATGGATCCGCAGAGCGCCCGCACGGTGCGTGATGCGATCGGGGAGTTGCGCAACGCCGATCGCTCGATCTTGTTGACGACCCATAACCTGAGGGAGGCCGAGGTGCTGGCCGATCGGATCGCGATTATTCGCGGCGGCCAGATTATCGCGCAGGGCACGATCGACGAACTGAGCCGGCAATTGTTGGGTGATCCGTTGTTCGAGCTGCGCCTGGTGAATCCGGCCGCGATCACAACGGTGCCGGCGCTCCTTGATGGATTGGCAACCGTCGAGACGATCACTGGTAATGCGTTGCACTACCGCAGCGCCGAACCGCATCTGGTGAACCCGCGCTTGCTGGCGCGCCTGGCCGAACAGAACCTGCCGGTGCTGAGCCTGGCCGAAGTGCAGCGCAGCCTGGAAGATGTCTATCTGCGGATTGTGGCCGACGAGCAACCCCGTACCAACGCATCAAATGCGGCCGATCCCACCACCGGCTCCCTTGGCGCATTGGAGCCGAAACTCGGGTAACCTATGAATTTCCAAACCATCTCAATTATTACCCGACGCGAGGTGCGTGAGACGTTGAGCGATTGGCGGATTGTGACGCCGATTCTGTTGCTGACGTTTCTGCTGCCGCAATTGCTGGTGATCGCCGCCGATCAGGTGGTGACGTTCGTGGCCGGTGACGATCTGGCCGGGCGGTTGGTGCCGTTTGCGGCGTTGTTGGTGGGCTTTGTGCCGGCCAGTTTTTCGCTGATCACCGCCCTGGAGTCATTTGTCGGCGAGCGCGAACGGGGTAGCCTGGAGTCGTTGTTGGCGATGCCGCTCAGCGATAACGACCTGTATATCGGTAAGCTATGCTCGGCCCTGCTTACCCCGGTGACATCAAGCCTGATTGCGATGACGGTATTTGTTGGCCTGTTGCTGGGGTTCGAACGCGAGCTGTACTTTCAGGCCATGACGCCGGATCGATTGCTGTTGTTGCTGGTGCTGGTGCTGGCGATGGCATTTGTGATGGTGAACGGCGCCGTGGTGATTTCGTCGCATATTACGACGGTACGGGCGGCAAACCTGATGTCGAGCTTTATTTTGCTGCCGTTGGCCGGCGTGATGCAACTCGCGGCGATCCTGATCATCAATGACCGCTGGTCGCAGTTGTGGTTATTGGCGCTGACGCTTATGGCGCTGGCCGGGGTGTTGCTGCGGATCGGTATGCGCAGCTTCAGCCGCGAGGAATTACTCTCACGCGAGCATGTGCAGGGCCAACTGAGGTTCGGTTTGCGGCTGCCGCGAATCGGCTTTGTGGGCGGATGGCGCCGGCCAACCATTGTGATCGCCCGGCGTGAGTTGGGCGAGATCTTGAGTGATTGGCGCATGCTGGTGCCTTTGAGCGTCCTGGTGATCGGGTTGCCGCTGGCCATGGTCGCCGGGGTTGATTTTGCAATTGGCTTTGTGAATGATGGGCTGATCCTGGGCCGCCTGGTGCCGTTTGCCGGATTGCTGATGGGCTTCGTGCCGGCCAGCTTTGCGCTGATCCTGGCGATCGAGTCGTTTGTCGGCGAACGTGAACGAAATACGCTTGAGTCGCTGCTGGCTTTGCCGCTGAACGACCGTGCGCTCTACACGGGGAAGCTGGTTGCAGCATTGAGTGTACCGATGCTGGCTTCGCTGTTGGCGATGACGGTCTTCTTTACGGCGATCCGCCTGCTGTACCCAACGCTGTATGCAACGGCGATGACGCCCCTGGTGCTGGTTCAGGTCACCTTGATGATTCTGGTGATCACGTTGCTGATGGTCGCCGGTGCAGTGGTGATCTCGACCCACACGGGTAGTGTGCGCGCGGCGACATTGCTGGCATCGGGGGTACTGGTGCCGACATCGGTGGTGATTCAGTTGCAGGCGATTCTGTTTATTGCCCGGCGCTACGACTTACTCTGGTTTGTGTTGGCGGGATTGGCGGTGATCGCGCTGGCCCTGGTACGCAGCGGTCTGGCGAGCTTCAACCGCGAGGAGATTTTGTCGCGGGAACACGAAGAACTGAATATTCAACGTATTCGCGCGGTATTCAGTCTGTTTTTCCGCGAGTACCATCCGGCAGGCATGTTGCCGAACGCCTATGCCGATCTGCCGTTTTCGGCCCGGCGCTTTTATACTCGTGAGTTTCCGGCGCTGCTGCGCGAGCTGCGCGTGCCGATCGGCTTTGTGGTACTGGGCGCACTTGGCGGGATGCTTACCGGCGGATATATCGGGCAGGCCTATAATCTGCCGGCCTTCAATGCGATTCTGGATCAACTGGGCAAACCACCGGCGCCGTCGGGATGGTTGGCGGCGGGGATCTTCGCGAATAACCTGCGGGTCTCGATTCTCTCGAATATGTTCTCGACGGTGAGTTTCGGCGTCTTTGCATATCTGGTGCCGGCGGTGGCATTTGCGCAGATCGGCTTTGTGGCGACGATGCTGAACGCACAGGGCGGAAGCTGGCTGACACTGGGCGCCGATAGCCCGTTGCAGTTTGTGCTGGCCTATGTGGCGCCGCATGGCATTGTGGAGTTGCCGACCTTTATCTTGAGTGCGGCGCTGGGATTGCGGATCGGCGCGGCATTGCTGGCGCCGCCGGCGGGCTTCACGGTGGGCCAGAACCTGATCTGGGCGCTCTCGAACTTCGCGAAGACATGGCTACTGGTGATTCTGCCGCTTGTGGCCCTCGGCGCCATGATCGAGGGCTTGATTACGCCGCGGATTGTGCTGATGTTGTATGGGATGTGACGGCGTGTGACGTGAAGGCGAGGGAGAGCCGTGGCCGTGCAGATGCGCAGCCACGGCTTTTTTTACGCAGCACGGCGGTGGGCCTCGATGACGGCGGCGCGCATCGCGGCGATAAAGACATCGGCGCTGACCGGTTTCTCCAGGTAATACCGTAGAGCGAGGCGCGCTGCTTCGGCGCGAAGAGCATCATGAGCGTAGGCTACGACAAGCGGCGAGAAATGATCGATTTCCCCCTGCAAGCGGGCAACCTGGGCGAGATCTTCGTCGGGGCCGAGGTTGACGATCACTACCGTATCCGGTGCTGCCTGAAGCACCTGAACGATCTCGGCTTCGTCGCTGAGCGAGTCGATCACCGCCACTTCCCCCAGCATCAGGTGAATCATTTCCTGCAGGTGTTGATCGAGGCGTAGTTCGGCATTGCCCAGCAGCATAAGCCGGATCGGTTCCGGCTGCGCGCCGGGTTGCAGCGGGCCGGTGTTCGTAACCTCCGGCACGGCAGCGGCCTCCAGCACCGCAGGGGCGGCGTAGATCGGAACGCCGGCCCGTACGGCGAGGGCGAGGGCATCGCTCGGTCGGGCGTCGATACAATGTTCCTTGTCGCCGGCCCGCAGCACAATCTCGGAAAAGAAGGTGTTGTCGGTGATGCGGCTGATCCGCACCCGGCTGATCGTCGCGCCGAGTGGTTCCAACATGCGCAGGCTGAGATCGTGAGTCATTGGGCGCGGGTACTGCACGCCCTCCAGCCCTGACTGAATCATATCGGCTTCAAAGGGGCCGATCCAGATCGGCAAATAGCGATCCGCTCCTTCCTCGCGCAACACCACCACCCGATGCATGCTCTGCAAGTTCATGCGTACCGAGTCGATCTGCAACTGTACCAGGGCAGGCTCACTCATCACAGGTTCCTTTCGCAGTTGCGGCGAGCGGCGCGGAACGTGCTCGCCGGCCAGATCATGCAGCCGTTCGCGCAGTCGTTTGCGCCCGAATACTAAACGCCCCTTCAATGTACCTACCGGCACTCCCAGGATCGTCGCAAGCTCGGATTGACTATAGCCCTGCAGGTAGAAGCCGATCACGGCCTCGCGGCTGAGCGGCGAAAGTTCGGCCAACGCCGCGATCACGGTGTCGTGGAGTTCGCGGGCCGCCGCGACTTCTTCGGGGCCGGGCAGCGCATTCCAGAGCGCCACCATGCCTGCGGGTTCGGCAAGCGCTTCGAGCGAGAGCATACGCCGGCGGCGCAGGGCCATGCGGGCGAGATTGGCCCCGATCGCGAGCAGCCATGCCCCGAAGCGATCCGGTTCGCGCAGCCGGTTGATCGCCAGCCATGCCGCCAGGGCCGCCTCCTGAGCTGCATCCTCGGCTTCCGGACCGGGGCCGAGCAACCGGCGGCAGAGGGCCAGCAACGATGACCCGTGGCGTTCGAGCAATACGCTGAACGCGGCACGATCACCGGCGACGGCCGGGCCTACCAAGGATGCATCGGGTACGTGCTGATCGCTCATACTTGTATGTTGCCCAAGGGATGCAAAAGGATAGATTATCGGGGCATAGTTCTTGCCGAATCGGGCTGTATCGGAGCAATGCTGCATGCTGCATTTGCACAAAGGAGGCACGTCATGACAGAGCGTGAACGTGAGCGCGACAGGACGAGCGACGATCTGAAGAGCGAGTATCCGGGGGCGCCGGCGGTGCGTGGGCCGACACGGGATGATCCGGAGGTTCACGGCAATATGCGGGTGGAACCGGTGAATGAACGCCCGATAGGCGGTTCGGCAAAGAGTTTTGATGCACCGGAGCATGGCGCCAAGGATCGGCGCGTCGTTTGGGTATCGGTGCTGATCGGGTTGCTGGTGATTCTGCTGATTGTACTGGTTTGGGCGCTGAGTGTGTTGATCCCGTTTGGGGTATAACCGTTACCCGAACCGGGCAAGCATTTCGCTGAGCGGATGCGCATCCAAAGCCGAGATGACGAGATCGGCGGGCGGGAGCGCGATCTGCGAGGTGATCACGCTCGGCACGGCGATAACCGGGCATCCGGCGGCGCGAGCGGCGAGAATACCGTTTGGCGAGTCTTCGAACACCAGGCACGCGCCGGGTGGATAGCCCAGGCCGGCGGCGGCAGCAAGGAAGAGCGCCGGATCAGGCTTGGTATACTCGACATCGTCGGAGGTACGAACACAGACAAAGCGCTCGTAGATGCCATGGGTGCGTAACCAACCCGCGACCCAACGGCGCGAACTGCTTGAAGCGACGGCGAGCGGCAAACCGGCCGCATCAGCTTGATCGAGCAGAGCGATCACGCCCGGCAACAAGGGCTTATCGGCGCTCAGGGCTGTTTTGAGTTCCTGGCGTCGATCGCGGACTGCTTCCTCAGCCTGACGCAACTCAGCGGCGGCGGCGGCATTCACGGCCGCAACCAGGCCCACCAGGTATTCAAAGGCATCGAAGCCGTGATTGGTGCCGAGTGCTCCGGCCCAGACCGCAAGCGGCAACTCGTGGCCGTACTCGGCGTAGATATGCTGCCAACTGGCAAGGGCCGGCGTTTCGGTATCGACGATCAAACCGTCGAAATCAAGGATAAGTGCGCAGATCATGAAGTCACCCGATCGAGATTGATTTCGACCGATTCAACCTTGCCGTCACGCAAGTGTACGATTCGGTCGGCATACCCGGCCACGCCCATATCGTGGGTAACCAACACCAGTGTAACACCCTCTTCGCTGACAAGCCGGCGTAGATTGTTCATAATCTCACCGCCGGTGCGACTGTCGAGGTTGCCGGTGGGCTCATCGGCGATGATCAGTTTGGGCCGGTTGGCAAGTGCACGCGCGATTGCGACCCGTTGTTGTTCGCCGCCACTTAATTCCGACGGACGATGATCGCCACGTTTCGCAAGCCCCACCAGAGCCAGCAATTCTTCGGCGCGGACACGGCGCTGCGATTGCGCCACACCGGCGAGCATAAGCGGCACGGCCACATTCTCCCAGGCGGTTTTGATCGGCAGCAGGTTGAAGTTCTGAAAGATAAAGCCGAGTGTATCGCGGCGATAGGCCACCAGGCCGACGTCGCTGCAACTGCCTAACTCAATCTCACCCACCCAGAGTTCGCCGCGGGTGGGACGAACAAGGCCGCCGATCAGATTGAGCAGCGTGCTTTTGCCGCTGCCGCTCGGCCCAACCAGCGAAACAAACTCGCCCTGAGCGATCTCCAGATCGACCCCGTCCAGAGCCTTAATCAACTCCTCGCCCCGCGTATAATGACGTGCCAGATCGTGTGTTTTGATCAGAGGTTTCGACATAGGATATAAGATACAGGCTTGCATGGCCGAGCATGAGGGCGCGGCACAGGCAACGCAACTGTAGCACTGTTTACATTTGTATTGACACATAACAAGAGCACGGAGACGATTGTACTCCGTGCTCTTATTGTACTTTGGATCAGTGACGCAACACAATCACGATCGGGTTTGTGGTCTACACACAGGCGTCGCCCGCTCATAGACCACGACCTTGATGCAATTGGGTATCGCGCGCAAGGCGCCTACTCCAGGCCTTCGGCCACATTCAGGGCTTCGTCGCCGGAAAGTGTGCCGGCGATCACATACCTGATGCCGTTCTCTTCCCAGCGCAACAGACTACCCTCGCCATTGGGGCCGATGATCAAGGTGCCTTCGACGCCGCGCACCGTGACCGGGGTAACTTCGCTACCGGCGGGCGGCTCGCGCTCGGCGCCGGTTTCGGCGTTGCTCTGCACCAGGCTCAGGCTTGCGTCGGCGCCGCCGTAATTCAGGATGACGGTGCTGGTGCCAATCACACGAACTTCGATCAAGGCTGTGCCGGCGGGCAGATAGGTCGGCTCAAGCAGTGTGAAGCTGACGCTGGAGCGCGCTTCTTCGATCGTGGCGGCGCGGGGCTGCATCTCAGCCGCGATGTCGGCCGCATCGACAATGGTGGCATCGGCGGGCGGCGTGAATGTGAAGATATCGGCGCTGAGGCCGCTATTCACCTCAATGGTTTCGACTTCAAGGCCGCCATTGCCGAAATCACTGGCATCAAGGGTGAGCTTGAGCGGCAACGCCAACTCTTCGTCGATCCACATCATCCCCTCGATCACGCCGTCGAGCTGAAGCTGAGCACTGGTATCTTCCTTGGGCGTCACCTTCACAACCCAGGTATCCTTGCCGGCCACCTGCTCGCTACCCGTCACCTCAAGATCGACCGCATCGAGACCCTGCTGGACAATATCCTGCAGCATCGCGGTTGCGCCGGCCGGCCCCTGCTCAACGGCATCCTTCATCTCGTCGGTGTTGCCGGTGACAACGGTATTTTCGCTGGGGCTGTAAAGCCAGAAGGTCTCGCCGTCGCTGACGATCAGCGAACCGACCAACTCAGGTTCGCTGGACTCCAGCACCTCGGCGCGAATACGACTGATCGGATTACCGGCGGCGTC
>JAAUQO010000325.1 GCA_012032775.1 Oscillochloris sp.
CGCGGCCGTCGGGGTAGGCACCGCCGCCGGGCTGCACGGCGCGCTCCTCGCTAAGTGTGAACCGCATCCAATGGGCACGATCCTCGGCATTATTGATTACGCGCAGCGTGTCGATATTGAAGTCGAGGTAGCCGCCGGCAGGCACGGCGCTCATGTCGATCACGTAATCCTGCACGATCCACTCATAGCCGGCCTGAGCCGGGCCACCGGCGGGATCTTCGCAGCGCCCGAGATCGGCCCAATCGCCATCGCGATTGCCGTCGAACCAGACATTCAGGTACATGCGGTTCAGGCTTGCGCCGGCGACCTTGCTGACCCGCACCGTCAGGGTTTGCTGACGGCAGTCGGGGAATGTGATATTCCGATTACGCCAGCCGTCGTCGCCGCGATCGTTGTCGGCCACATCGGCGATTACGCCGGCGGCATTGCGCAGAATATTGTTCGGGCCATCCTGATCCGGCCCCTGGTCGGCTTCAGCTTCACGCGAGAGATACTGACCCAGGAAACCTTCGCCGGTCGCGTTTTCGTGGCGCGGGCCGGCAGGTTGGCCGGCGGGTACATCCCAAACGGTCGGGAAGCGGCCGGGCACCGGACCGGCGGCATAGGCGGTATTGTTCACGCCATGATGATTGCTGCTGTCGGGTGCATCGCCAGAGTCGGAGCGCCCGCCTTCGGGTGTGGGAATGGTGACGCGCAGGCGCAAGATCGGCGGATCGGCCATCTCACGCGAGGCAAACGACACACCGGAGCCGCCGTCGCCACGCAGGGCGAAGCCGAAATTCGGCCCATCACCATTGGCCCAGCGCTGCACGATCTCGGTCACATCCCATGTCACCGGGCCGGTGCCGCTCACGGCCTGGATCGGGCCACCCCAACCAATAGTGGGTTGGTTGCTCCAGGTGATCTCTTCCTCGCGCCAGAGCGCTTCGAGGCGACCAATCTCGACATTGTTGGGGCCATCGTTTGCGCCGATCACGGTTAGTTGCAACTGGGCCTCGTCGATCACAGCGTCGGCGGGCAGTTCACGCAGGTCGAAGCGCAGAAACGAGAGGTGGCCGTTGGCGGTAGAAACAAAAAGGGCGCCGCTGCTGAAGTTCACATCGGGCGAGCCGCCCTGCGTACGGGCGTCGGCGACAGCCTCAAGCTCATCGCTGAGGGTAGCGGCATGGGCGGGTAGCGCCGGAAATGCGGTGAGCACCAGGCTCAGGACGAGAAACGCCAGAAAGGCCAAAATTGCGCGCGGAGTACGGTATCGTGAGTACATTCGGATCCTCTCTTGATCAATGCATATGGCACAAGTCAAAAGGCCACACCCGGAATGCGGGATGTAGCATGCGAAATGCCGTGGATAGACTAGACCTCGGCTGAGCGTTCCAGAAGTGGCGGTGAATTGTTGGGTTCCCAAGCCTGAATTGGTTCGGCTTGAGCCGGTTGCACGCCGGTTGCTCTTGCGACGGGCGGTGGTGCGTGGGTTGCCGCAAAGCTTTCCGGCTGGCCGGTGTGGGTAAGGACTGCGGGATGCAGTTCGCTGAGCCGATTAAGACCGGCGAGACAGCGCATGAGCCAGCGTTTCACACGATAAGCCATAAGACCTCCTGTGTGCCCGCCGTAGGGGAGAATGCGCGCTGGGATGACGAACAATGGCACGTAACAACTACATCGAAGCCATGTTCAGCATAGGCCGGCGGGCGGCGTAACACTGGCAGTTGCAGGAGGAATTCGGCTCATGTGCGGCGGGGGACGGGGAGGCTGTAGGGGCGAATCAGGTGCCTATGGCGAATGATCCGCCCCTACGATGTGGGGTTATTACGGGACAATATTGATGATCCGGCCGGGGATGATGACGATCCGGCGCGGGGATGCGCCGCCCAGGGCGGCCTGCACTCTGGCGCTCGCCAGGGCTGCGTGGCGGATGGCGGTTTCATCGGCGTCGGATGGGATCATGATGCGGTCGCGGACTTTGCCGGCAACTTGCACCGGTATCTCGATTGTGGCGGGCGCGGCCACGGTTTCATCGGCGATCGGCCAGGGTTGGGTGTGAACGCTGAACTTGCCGCCGCTGCGCAGCCACAACTCTTCGGCCAGATGCGGGGCCAGCGGGGCCAGCAACAGGATGTAGTCGTGCCGGAATGCCTGATACGTCTCGGCATCCAGCCGATCGGCGTGGCTGCGTAACCAGTTCATGGCCTCCATCAGCGCGGCGATGGCGACATGGAAGCGCAACTCTTCGATACCTGAGCCGACCCGCATAATCAACTGCTGCCGGACTCGCGCCGCTTCGCCGATGAACGTCGGCTCGGGATTGCTGGGAACGTGCGGATTGACATATTGTTCCCAAACGCGCCCGGCAAAGCGCGCTACCCCGCCGATACCGGCGTCGCTAAAATCGCCGCCCTCTTCCCACGGCCCCAGAAACAGCATGTACATGCGGGTGATGTCGGCGCCGTATTGCGCAATGTAGCCATCGGGCGAGACGACATTGCCGCGACTCTTCGACATTTTGGCGCCGTTGCGGGTGATGGTGCCGTGCAGGCGCAGGCGCTTAAACGGCTCACTGAACGGCAGATGCCCGAGGTCGTGCAGGGCCATGGTAACGAAGCGGGCGTACAGGTGGTGCATGGTGGTATGCTCCGGCCCACCGGCATACTGATCGACCGGCAACCAGCGCGCCGTGCGCTCGGCGTCCCACGGCTTGCCGGCCACATCGGTCGAGGGATAGCGCAAAAAGTACCAGGCCGAGTCCAGAAATGTGTCGCTGACATCGGTTTCGCGGCGGGCGGCGCCGCCGCAACAGGGGCAAGTGGCGGCAACAAAGTCCGCGACGGCGGCCAGCGGCGCAACTCCGGTGGGCCGGAAGTTTGCGACATAGGGCAGCAGCACGGGCAGATCGGCATCAGGCACCGCTTGGGGACCGCACTGGTCGCAGTGAATGATCGGGATCGGCGGCCCCCAGTAGCGCTGGCGGCTGATCAGCCAATCGCGCAGCCGGTAGCGCAGCGCCGCGCGGCCACAACCCTGAGCTTCCAGCAGCACGACGATTGCGGCCTGAGCTTGATCGCTCGGCATGCCGTCGAAACCGGGTGAGTTGATCAGCCGGCCGGGGCCGTGTAGGGCAGTTCGGCGTTCGCGGCGGCGATCACCGGCAGCAGCGGCAGGTTGTAGCGCACGGCAAAGGCGAAATCGCGCTCGTCGTGGGCCGGCACGCCCATCAGGGCGGCATTGCCGTGGGGCAGCACATAATCGGCGATCCAGATCGGGATGGCGGCGTTCGTGATCGGGTGGCGGGCATAGGCGCCGCTAAAAACGCCGGATTTGTCGGCGGCGATCGTGCGTTCGCGCTCGGGCCGGTTGCGGGCCGTGGTGATGTACGCGGCCACGGCGGCCCGATGTTCAAGTATGGTGACGGCTTCGACCAGCGGGTGTTCGGGCGCCAGGGCCAGAAAAGTTGTGCCGAACAGCGTGTCGGGCCTGGTCGTGAAAACAGTCAGCGGCGCAGACTGATCGACGATCCTGAAATCGATCTCGGCGCCTTCGCTGCGGCCGATCCAGGCCCGTTGGGCGGCGATCCACTCAGGCGGAAACTCGCCGGCGCTGAAATCCAGCAGCCGCTCGGCATAGGCGGTGATGCGAAAAAACCACTGGCGCAGTTCGCGCCGCACAACCAGCGTATCGCAACGCTCGCAGCGACCATCGATCACCTGCTCGTTGGCCAGCACCGTTTGATCCTGGGGGCACCAATTCACCGCAGCTTCGGCCTGATAGGCCAGACCGGCGTTGAACAACTGAACAAACAGCCATTGCGTCCAGCGATAGTAATCGGGGTCGGTGGTACTCAGCGAGCGCGACCAATCGAAAGCGCAGCCCAATCGGCTCAGTTGTTCGTCGCGAAAGCGGCGGATATTAGCCGGGATCAGCTCGGCGGGATGCCGATCAACCTTCAGGGCGTAATTCTCGGAGTGGATGCCGAAGGCATCGAAACCCATCGGCTGGAAAACCGCATAGCCCTGCATGCGGCGTAGCCGGCCGAACGTATCGGCGCCGGCGTAGGTGTAAACATGGCCGACGTGCAGACCCTCGCCGGAAGGATAGGGGAACTCCATCAGATTGTAGAACGGGCGGCGGGCGGTGTCGAAATCGGTGCGATACAGAGCGCTTTGTTGCCAGCGCTCGCGCCAGCGGGCCTCGATAGCGTGGACATCCATGATATTGATCCTCGCCCGTTACTGCGAGGTGCCTGATGCCTGAACGGTGACGCGCTGCCGCGCGGTTCGCCACAGCAGAATTTAACTGTAGGTGCTCAAGCGATCTACGTATCTCGGAAACGGGCAATGAATAATAAACATTGTTCGACCGACGCGAAAGTACATGATTGGGCCAACGGGCGGCCCACGCGGGTAAGGAGCCAGTCCATAGATCTCTCCTGCACAGAATCAAGAACGCCCTCCCGAAGTGGGGGGGCGCTAAACGGCGACGATGCGGCGTGCTGCGCTACGCTTCCTCCCACGCGAAAGACCCCGGCGCGAGGCCGAGGAGGAGGGCGAGAAGGAGTTGGTTGTGATGCGCTGCGGGCATCGGAGAATCCTTATTCAAGGCAAAAGGCGAAAGGCAAAAGGCGAAAGGCGAAATTGTTGCCGCGTGTTTCAACATTTGCGGCAAGGATAGCGAGATTTGCCGCGCATGCCATCGGGCGGAGGGCGGAGAGGGAAGGAGTGTGAGCGCGTTAGCGCACAGCGGGCATGTACTACCGGCATTCACAAAAGGAAGGCGTTCGGCTTTGGGGTTCGAAGGGGCGCAAGCCCCTCGCCGGGGGAGTCCAGAGGGGCGGCGGCCCGCCCCTCTGGCGGGGCCGGGTTCATGGGCGGACAGAACCCATGGGTGACGAAGGGATTCATGGCGTTGGGACGGGCGTGCTGGCCCGCTCCCTCCAAAGGAGCGGGGAGTCGCGCCAGCGACGGGGTGAGAGCGTTTCGCGCATCACGACGCCATCCATGGCGGCATACGAACAGGATTGCTATCCGCCCTTAAACGGGGCCGGGGCAGCGCCCCACCGCTGACCGCCACCGGGGCCGGGGCAACGCCCCACCGCTGACCGCCACCGGGGCCGGGGCAGC
>JAAUQO010000056.1 GCA_012032775.1 Oscillochloris sp.
TTGTTCCAACAACACCAGGCTATGGTAGAGCAGATCGGCCATCTCGTAGGTCAACTCATGCGGATCGGCGTTCTTTGCCGCGATAATCACCTCTGCCGCCTCTTCACCAATCTTCTTCCCGATCCGATCGACACCGCCGTGGAGCAACTTGGCCGTGTACGAACTATCGGGCGACGCATCGCGCCGCGCGCGGATGGTATCCGCCAGACGCGCAAGGGTGGCCGACGGCGGTGTCGAAGCGATTCGGCGCTCGCCTGCAACATCCCGATGGAAGCAACTGCGCTCGCCGGTATGACAGGTAGGGCCGGCCGGTTCAGCGAGAATGAGCAAGGCATCGCCGTCGCAATCAGGCCGGATCTCAACAACCCGCAGCACATTCCCGCTTGTCTCACCTTTGCGCCAGAGCGCCCGCCGCGAGCGGCTATAAAACGTCACCTCGCCGGCTTCACGGGTAAGCTGCAATGATTCGGCATTCATATAGCCCAGCATCAGCACCTCGCCGCTCCGGGCGTGCTGCACAATCGCCGGAATCAACCCATTGTCGTCGTATCGTACATCCATGTCCGTAAGAACTAACCTTTGTAGTTATGTCTGTGGCGGCGCCACAAATCTATACCCAGGCACAATCTAATGTCGGAAGTGACGCCGTCCGGTAAAAACCATCGCGGCGCCGGCAGCATCGGCGGCGGCGATAACTTCGGCATCGCGCACCGAACCACCGGGCTGAATAATCGCGGTTGCGCCGGCGGCCACAGCCGCTTCGACACCATCGGCGAATGGGAAAAGCGCATCGGAGGCTACGGCGCTACCGACCAGACTCAGGCCGGCCTGTTCAGCCTTCCAGACCGCCAATCGAGAACTATCGACCCGGCTCATCTGGCCTGCGCCGATCCCGAGCGTACGATCGGCGGCGGCATACACAATCGCATTCGACTTAACATGCTTCACCACGCGCCAACCGAAACGGAGCGCCTGAGCTTCGGAATCGCTAGGTGCGCGCTTCGTCACCACCTGCCACTCCTCGGCATCGAGCGGATCGCGGTCGGCGAGTTGGGCCAGCACACCGCCGGGGACACTTCGCACCAGCACTTCGCCGCCACGGGTGACAGGCCGATCCAGCCGCAGCAGGCGGCGATTCTTCTTCTTTTGCAGCAGGGCGAGCGCATCATCGGCGAAGCCGGGCGCGATCACAATCTCGGAGAAAATCTCGTCGATCGCCTCGGCGAGTGCCAGATCGACCGGCTGATTAGCGGCGATAATCCCGCCGAACGGCGCCGAGCGATCGGTGGCGAAGGCGGCATCCCAGGCGGCGCGCAGCGTAGCGGCGCGCCCAACGCCACAGGGATTGGTATGCTTCACAATCGCCACGGTCGGGCCTTCGCCAGCCGGAAACTCTTCGATCAACTCCTGAGCGGCAGCGGTATCAAGGATATTGTTGTAGCTCAACTCCTTGCCGTGCAATTGCGTCATATGCGCCAGGAAACTGCCGTAGAGTGCAGCTGGCTGATGGGGATTCTCGCCGTAGCGCAGTGCTTGCGCCAGCGGCAGGCCAAGGGTAAGTGTGGGCGGAAGTGCTTCAGCGGCGAGATACATCGCAATCGCCGCGTCGTATGTAGCCGTATGCGCGAACGTCTTCGCAGCGAGGCGACGGCGCAGATCCGGCGACAGATCGCCATTTCGCAAACCGGCAAGCACAGCCGGGTAGTCGGCGGGATCGCAGAGCGGCAGAACGTGGTTAAAATTCTTGGCGGCGGCACGCAACAACGCCACACCACCGATATCGATCTGCTCTTGGGCTTCGGCGAGCGTGACATCGGGGCGCGCGACCGTCTGCTGGAAGGGGTAAAGATTGACCACCAGAATATCGATCGGCGCCAGGCCCAACTCGCTCAGTTGCACCATATGGGCGGGCAGATCGCGCCGCGCAAGCAGACCGGCGTGAATTGCCGGGTGCAATGTCTTCACCCGACCATCGAGGATCTCGGGAAAGCCCGTCAGATCGCTCACCGTCAGCGAAGAAATACCGGCTTCGGACAACACACGCTGCGTCTGACCGGTCGAAACAATATGCACACCCAGTTCGATCAGGGAACGGGCCAGAGCGACCACACCGGTCTTGTCATACACACTGATCAGTGCGCGCACAGTGACTCCGAAAGCAGCGCATACTGCAACAGCAACACCGACATCGTACCGCAGTACACGACACGGACGAAAAGAGTACAAAAAAACCCCACCCGATGCGACGGGCAGGGTCGCGGCGCGGCTATTGTACCACACCTGAGCCGCACAACTGCAATCCGGCGACTACCCGAGCACTTCCTGAGCACGCGAGCGCAACTCACCGGCGGCCTGACGGGCGCGGGCGGGGCCGATCAAGCGCGAGGCACTGGCCTCGAAATGATCGACCGCCATCAGCATCTCCTCACCGCTGGCGCGGGTCGGATCGGGGATACTGGCGAGGCGATAGGCTTCTTCGAGCAGATTCGCACCGCCGGGGCCAAGCAAACTAGAGGCAAGTCGTTCGAACTCGGGGGCGAGTGCCTCACCGGGGGCAACATCACGCCGTTCGATCAAGCCACTGCGCAACAACTCAGAGATAATTTCGCAGGTTCGGAACTCACCGAGGCCACTGCGGGCCGCGATCTGAGCAACCGTATTCTTGCCGTTCACCATGGTGAGAATACGCCACTCCTCGGCATCGAGATTAATCTCAGTCGTACCGGAGGGATTCGGCACCAACCGCGGCACCATCGTGAGCGAGGGCACTTGATCCTGGATCTGCATCCAGGCATCCTGGCGCATCACGCCCTCCATGATGATCACCTCATTACTGATGGTGACAGTCGGTGCTTCGAGGCGCACATCATCGTGGAAACGGAACGGGCCGGAGGTAAGCGTAAAGAAGATATACACCGCTTCAAGAGGCGGTTGACCGGGCATTTCCGCGCCGATAATCTTGCCATCGCGAAAATACAGCCAACCCTCAAGCATCTGACCGCTGCGCTGACCACGAATATGCACCCCGCCCGTCTGCTTACTCAGATCAACCAACTGAATAATATCGGTAAGGGGAAACTCGCTCAGGTCGCCTTCAAGCGCCATCGCCGGGCCTCCTGGCTAGAGCTTACTAATCACTGCACGGCTAATTGCGCGAAGCGTCTCGAAGACACCGTTACCTTTAGTGGCGATAGCTTCAACCCGGGGCCAATTCATCTTATTGACGCCGAGGAAATGGTCCATCGTCTGCACGGCGGCAACAACATCTTTCGGCAGATCGCGCTTATTATATTGCAGCACAATCGGGAACTCGGCGAACTTCTTATTCTGGCGGGTGATATTCTGGGCCAACTCACGCAGGCTATTGACATTTTCCTGCATCTTACTCTTATTCGAGTCGGCCACGAAAACCACACCATCGGCGCCGTTCAGCACCGCCACCCGTGTGCGTTCATAAAGCACCTGGCCGGGCACGGTATACAGATGAAACCGCGTCTGGAAGCCGCGCACCTTCCCAAGATCGAGCGGCAAAAAGTCGAAGAAGAGGGTGCGTTCCGTCTCAGTAGCGATCGACAACAGATCGCCCTTGACATCTTTCGGCACCTGGCTATGGATATACTGCAAATTCGTCGTCTTCCCACACATACCGGGGCCGTAATAGACGATTTTGCAATGAATTTCGCGCGCCGCAACATTGATCAGAGCCATAGGTCCTCTCGCATGCCTGGCTGGGAGCGACGCCCCGGGGGAGTTCACCATCCCGGCGACGGCAGGACACACCAACCGTACCTGCCGATGCCGTCGCACTAATCGCGGAACAGCAGATCGATCGTATCTTCCATCGAGGTGCGAAACGAGGAACCAAGAACTTCATCGCGCGCCTTATGCTGCTGGCGCACCCGCTCCAACACGGCGGCGAGTTCATCGGTAGCCTTTTTCGTCAGCACCTTGACCAGACCGATATGCGTGCCCTTGTTGAAGATGATGCAGAGAATCCACTGCTCTTCGATCAGGGCAATAAAGATATTTTCACGCACACCCTGCTGGAACGAAGCCCGAAAATCACGTTCACGGAGGAGTTTGGCTACCTCACGCGAAGAAGCGAACACGCCGGCGATCAATGCGCCAAGGGCGGTGATATCTTGCCGGTCGCCGTCACCCTTCGAGGCGATAACCTGACCGCTCTTGTCGAGCAGGAGTGCATAATCACTGCCCGTATCCTCGACCAGCCGACCGAGACACTCTTCAATTTGTGTCAGCTCTTCGGTGGGGACGATAATGCTCGTCAGCTGTGGATCCATCGCTACCTGCCTTCACGGTTGTGACGGGGAAAACTTTCGAACGCACTGCGGTCAATTATAACACACCGGACTTAAATCTCGCTCAATGCTTCAATCATCGGTTCACGGTGTTTCGTTACCAGGAAACGGACATAGCCAAGATCATCGCGGGTATTGGCCAGCAACAGCAGCATTGCTTCGGCATTAATCGGTTCAATCAAGACCAAGCCCTGCTCATATTCGAGCATCGTCTGGATCGAGCCACCCTTGTCGATCTCGCGGCCAAGAGCTTCAGCCATGGCCAGGCCATTCGAAGCGACGGCGCAAATAGCATCGACATCAACCCCAGGCATTGCAACACTTTCGATCAACAAGCCATCGGTTGCCACGACCGCCGCCAATTCTACGCTTTCGATCATTTGAAAACGCCCAAGGAGATTGCGCAACTTGCTACTCATAGGGGCGATGCTCCTCGCTACGAGCGTACGACCAGATGTCTACACTCGCAAACAACGCTATTATACACAACCGCCTAACCACATTGTGACCGTACGCCCTCTGTGCCGCTTACACCTCGATCGCACTGTTGCTGCGTTCGCGCTCTTTCGGCGGCCGCCCAGTACGAATATTTCGCAATGAGTGGATCGTGGCGGCGATGGCTCGATCGGCCCATCCATAAATCGTCGGCCGGCTTTTCTTCAATTCATCGGCAATTTGGGTCACATTGGTACGGTATTCCGGATCAAAAGTGGCAAGGTTGATCCGGGCCGAGGCGACAATTTGTTGGATCTCTTCTGGGCTGAGGCTATGCTCGCGGATGAGTTTCTTCGCCCGCTTACTATTCACATCGAGGTCCATACGCCTCTCCTGCTCTCGGCTCCGACTAACAACTCAAGGTCGGCGGATGCCGTTTTAGGGTGTAAGTATTTATCATCATAACATGCGATCCGAGTGGTGTCGAGTCCTGGTGTAAAACATATCCTCAGTGATCCGCACGCTCGCACCCGGATGGCGCCAGGGGGCTCTTTCAGCATCCATGTCAAACACCTGTGCGCTTCAGTCATGAAGCGCCGGCCATGGGAAGTGCATGTTCCCATGCAGTAAGGCTTGACAGCTTTAGAACGCCATGTCGCATTAAGTGTAAAGGTTTGTCAGATCAGCGTCAGCCGAACGGGAAGGCAAAATTCTGCATACCAAATTCCTGTTGTGCTACAATATGCGCCGGAGGCGTGATGCGTGAATTGACCGACCATCGTCTGCGGCAACGGGAGTATCTGCTCCGGATCAGCCGCGCTATGACCGAGCAGCTCGATCTGAGCGGCGTGCTTGGCCTGGTAATCACCTATGCCGTCGAGATGCTCGCCGGTACGTCCGGCTTGATCGCGCTCTACGACGACGACGGTGATGAACTGCGGATCCGTGCCTCTTCGCACCTCGACCGCACGATCTGGCCGGCGTTCGCGCCGCTGCTGACGCTGGCTCCGCACGAGATCAGCCGGCGCGGCGTCGATGTGCTGCGCGATGTGGCCAGCGATACCGGAATGCCGCTACGCCAGATGATCGCCCTGCCCCTCACGTTGCGCGAAACCCCGGTTGGCGTGATCTATGTCTTTCGCGCCGCATTGAATGTCGGCTTCTCGGCCGACGACCGCCAGGTGTTGCAGGATTTCGCCGATCAGGCGGCGATCGCAGTCAGTAATGCCCGGCTCTACCAGAGTGTCTTGCGCGAGAAACAGCGCCTTGATGCGACGATCGAGCAGTCGGCCGACGGGGTGATGATTATCGATGGGCGCTGGCGCATCACGACCTTTAACAAGGCGATGGAACAGCTTACGGGGTGGTCGCGCGAGGAGGCGATCGGCCGGCCCTGCGCCGAGGTGCTCGGCATTCATAACAGCCAGGGCGTGAATATCTGCCTGACCGATTGCCCGTTACAACGTCGCCCGTTGCAAGAAAACCCGATCGCCGAGGGCAAGGTTACTACCCGCGACGGGCGCGAGATTTATGTGCAGAGCCGTTATGCACCGCAGCGCAGCCCCGGCGGCCAGCTTCTTGGCGCGATTGCGAATGTGCGCGATGTGACGGCCCAGAAACGCGAGGAAGAGTTGCAGAATACGCTGCTCTCGGTGATCTCGCACGAACTGAAGACACCGGTCAGTATTATCAAGGGCTACGCCGGCACCCTGCTGCGCGAGGATGTAACCTTTAGCGCCGAGCAGTATCGCGACGGTTTAGCGGTGATCGAGGATGAGGCCGACCGGCTGGCCCGCCAGATCCGGGATCTCCTTGATGTCTCGCGGCTGGCGGCAGGTGGCATGCGCCTCGATCCGCGCGAGTTCGCGTTGGCGGCCCTGGTGGATGAAGTGGTGCGCAGCTTTGCCCCGCAAGCAGGCGAGCGCTTCCAGTTCGAGTTACGTTTCCCCGACGACCTGCCGCCGGTGCTGGCCGATTATGAGCGTATCCGGCAGGTGCTCGCGAATTTGATCTCGAATGCGATCAAGTATAGTCCCGAAGGCGGCACGATCCGGATCGGCGGCTGGGCTGAGAGCGAGCGCGCAATTGTACATGTCGCCGATCAGGGGATCGGGATTGCGCCGGAAGAACAGAACCAGATCTTCAATCGATTCTACCGGGTCGATAACCGGTTGCGCCGCGAAACACAGGGCAGCGGGCTTGGCCTGTATCTTGTGCGTGCCATTATCGAAGCCCATGGCGGCCGAGTCTGGGTGGAAAGCCAGGTTGGCCGCGGCGCCCGTTTCTTCTTCACGTTGCCACTTGGCCATCGCCGTCTGCCGGAATAACCCATGCTGTCACAACGAGCAATGATCGGCACCCTGGTGCTGCTGCTGGTAATCGCCGTCGCTGCGGGTCAGGGCGCATTAGCGTTGCTTTGTATGCTGTTACTGGTTACCGCCGGCGCCGCCCGGCTCTGGAGTCGCTGGGCGCTTGTTCGGGTCGAGTATTCGCGTTCACTCAGCCAGGATCGGGCTTTTCCCGGCGATGAACTGGAGATGACGATCCGGATCCTCAATCGGAAACTGTTGCCGCTGGCGAGTTTGCGGGTGCTTGATCGCCTGCCGACGACGCTCACGTTGCTTAATACACCGACCCTGTTTAGCGGCTCGAAGCAGGCCCAGCTTTTGCAGCGGCGCACGAGTTTGCGCTGGTATGAAGGCGTGAGTTGGCGCTACCGGATCAAAGCCACAACCCGCGGCGCCTACCGGCTTGGCCCGGTGCAACTGATCAGCGGCGACCCGTTTGGGATCTTCACGAATGAAGAAGCGGTAGAGACTGCGACGACCCTGCTGGTCTATCCGACATTGCTTTCATTGGCCGAGTTGGGCTTACCGGCGCGGCATCCGCTGGGCGATATGCGTGCGCCGGCCTTGCTGCGCGATCCGATGCGCACAATCGGCGTGCGCGGCTATGTTCCGACCGATCCGCTCAAGGATGTGCATTGGGCGGCAACCGCCCGCACCGGCACGCTGCAGACGCGGGTGTACGAGCAGACGACGGCGCGTACGCTGGCGGTCTTTCTTGATCTCGACACCTTCGAATTTTACTACCAGGGGATCGACCCGGAACAAGTGGAGCGCATGATCAGCGCCGCCGCAACAGTGGCCCGGCGCGGGCTTGATGACGGCTACGCAGTGGGATTATACGCCAACGGCGCCCCGGCCGAATTCGAGCATCTGGCGCGGTTGCCGGCGGGCCGCAGCCCGGCCCAACTGGCCTTGATCATGGAAACACTGGCCCGGTTGACGGCCTATTCGGTAACCACAATCGCGCGCCTGTTGAACACGACCGGCCCGGAACTGCAACCTGGCACAACGATCCTGCTGATCAGTTGTGTGAACAGCGAGGCGACGCGGGCGGCCTTGCTGCGACAGCGCGAACTGGGATTTCGCGCCACCTGGCTGTATATGGGCGATGACGAACGCCCGCAGGTGCCGGGAGTCCGGGTGATTCAGGCGCCGAAACGCTGATCGGTGCGAAATGCGGAATGCACCGGGCAACATGCAGGATGCAGCAATTCGCGTTTTGCATGGAAGAAGCTACACAAAATCATAATACTTCGTTAATAGGCGCCGCGTATACTTGGGCCTGTCCATGCCTTGAATGTATGAGGAGCACACATGCCTGTGAAACGCCCGTCACTGAGCCGGCGCACGTTTCTGCGCGGCCTGGTCGGTACTTCCGCAGCCCTGGCCGCAACTGCCGCCATTCCGCAAGCCGTTCGCGCAATCGCCCCGGCCCAGGTAACCTCCGACACGATTCGTCCGGTGATCACCCATGGCGTGAGCAGCGGCGATCTGGCCGGCGACCAGGCGATCATCTGGAGCCGCAGTGATCGCCCGGCGCAGATGCTGGTAGAGTTGGCCACGGTGGAGAGCTTTGCCGGCGCGCGGCTGATTCAAGGGCCGATCAGCCAGGAAGCAAGCGATTTTACGGCCAAACTCAATATCGATGGGCTGCCGGCGGGCCAGCGCATGTTCTACCGGGTGCGCTTCCAGGTTCCCGGCGATGAGCGCGCAGTCAGCGAACCGATCACCGGCTCGTTCCGCACCCCGCCCGGCCCCGGCCAAACCGTGAGCTTTGTCTGGTCGGGCGATACGGCCGGTCAGGGCTACGGGATCAACCCGGAATGGGGCGGTATGCGGATCTACAACACCATGGGTTGGTACGAGCCGGATTTCTTCATCCACTCCGGCGATACGATCTACGCCGACAATCCCTTGCAGCCGGAAGTAACCCTGCCGGACGGCACGATCTGGCGCAATCTGGTGACGGAGGAGAAGGCGAAGGTTGCCGAGACATTGCGCGAGTTCCGGGGCAACTACGCCTATAACTTGCTCGACGAGCATGTGCGCCACTTCCAGGCAACCGTGCCGATCATGGCGCAATGGGACGATCACGAGGTTGTGAACAACTGGTGGCCGGGCCAAATTCTCGGCGACAATCGCTACACCGTGAAGGATGTCTCGTTGCTGGCGGCACGTTCGCGCCAGGCGTTTATGGAGTACATGCCGGTACGCGGCGAGCGCATCGACCGGGTGATCCGCTATGGCCCGAGCCTGGATGTGTTCTTCCTCGATATGCGCAGTTATCGTGCGCCGAACGGGCCGAATGATCAGACGCAGCGCAGCGCCGCCACGGATCTGCTTGGACGCGAGCAGATCCGCCGCCTGAAACTCGATCTGCTCAGTTCGAACGCGACATGGAAGGTGATCGCCTCGGATATGCCGATCGGCTTGCTTGTGTACGATAACTTCGTGACCCGCAGCGGATCGGAGGCGGTTGCCAATGGTGACGGGCCGCCTTTGGGCCGCGAACTGGAGATCGTCGATCTGCTGCGATTCATTAAATACAATGAGATCCGCAATGTGGTCTGGCTGACGGCCGACGTACACTACACCGCCGCCCACTACTACGACCCGAACAAGGCCCGCTTCAGCGACTTCGACCCATTCTGGGAGTTTGTATCGGGGCCGCTGAACGCGGGCACATTCGGGCCGAACGATCTCGACCCGACCTTCGGGCCGCAGGTGATCTATCAGCGCGTACCGCCGGCCGGCCGCTTTAATCTACCGCCGTCGGCGGGGATGCAGTTCTTCGGCCACGTTACCATCGATGGGCCGACGCAACACATGCGCGTGACGCTCCGCGATCTGGCCGGGACGGATCTGTACACCAAAACACTTGATCCGGCGTGATGATGGCGACCGGCACAGCGGAGCGATGAAGCATTCGTGGCCTGGCCACGGATGCTTCATCGCTCCGCATGGTGATCGACGCGCTGCTTGATCGGGATGGTACGGAACTCGCGGGCCATCTCGATAAATCGCTCAACCGTAACCTCGAACATGCGCCGGCCGAACTCCGGCGTCGCCGCTGCGGCATCACCGCAAACCCCCACCCGCGAGAAGCGACTCCACCAATCTTGCCAGGCATAGGCCGAAGGCTCGGGATGATCCCAGTTGAAGTATTTCAACTTGAGTTGGCCGATATCACGCTCGGCTAACGACATATCGACCTTGGCGGGTTCGAGATGCAGCATCATGGCGGTTTCGTACTCGCAGGCATGGCCGACGGAGCCGGGGCCGCCTTTGCGTTCGGCGTCGAGCACATCGGCGACAAGAGCCGGGTTGACGGCGGCGTTCACGGTTGTCGCCGCGCAGATCACGCCCGTGGCCAACACCACCTTGCGCGCCGCCAGATCACAGATCGATTGGTTCGAGCCGTGGCCGTTGACGATCAGCATGTGCCGAAAACCGTGGCGGGCCACCGAGATCGCAACCTGCGACAGATAGGCCAGAGTGGTCTCGATATCGACGGCGATCGTACCGGGAAAATCCATGTGATGCTCGTCGAGGCCGAAAGGGATCGTCGGTAAGATCAGCAGATCGCCGCCGGCTCGCTCGCCGCAAGCCGCCAGCACGCCGTCGAGGATGTCGTTGTCGGTAGAAAGCGACATATGAGCGCCGTGATCTTCGACGGCGCCGATCGGCACACACACCACCGGCTGCGGATCGCGAGCGATCGCCGCACGCATTTCGGGCCAGGTCAGATGATCGTAGCGCCAGGACTGCTTTGCCACAGATGCCTCCTTGCACGATTGAGGATACAGGACACAGGATACAGGATACAGGATGCAGCCGGGTAATCTGACAAGGTAACCGGGGGAGCGCTTCGCTTACGCCATACATAGGCGTCAGCACAGGTTCTCGCCGGGAACGTATCCAATCGCCTTTTCAGCCCTTTCGCATTCTGCATTCCTGCCCCGGCAAGGTTGTTGCAACATCGCAAAGGGGGTTGCAGCGGTGTGGTATACTATGCTTCGGATACCTATGGGGGGTATTTTACGCCATTGGAGCGAGGAGGATATGATGCACAGCAAGGTAGTGATTATTGGTTCCGGCCCGGCGGGGCTGACGGCCGCACTGTATGCGGCGCGGGCCAACCTGGAGCCATTGGTAATACGTGGATTGCAGCCGGGCGGCCTGATTGCGACAACCTCGGAAGTCGAGAACTATCCCGGCTTTGTCGATGGAATCGGCGGTTTTGAACTGGCCGAAAATATGGAGAAGCAGGCCCAGCGCTTCGGCGCCCAATTCAAAGATGCGCTGGTTCAGTCGATCGACGCCGCACAGCAGCCCTTTGTACTGACAACCGACGGCGGCGAGCAGATCACCGCCGATACAATCATCGTCAGCACCGGCGCCTCGCCGCGTAAACTCGGCGTTCCGGGCGAAGAAAAGTTGGCCAATCGCGGCGTGAGCTACTGCGCCACCTGCGACGGCTTCTTCTTCCGCGGCAAAAAAGTGGTGGTCGTCGGCGGTGGCAACAGCGCCCTCGATGAAGGTTTGTTCCTGACTCGTTATGTCGATGAGCTGTATATCGTGCATCGCCGCGATCAACTGCGGGCCGATCCGATTCTGCAAGAGCGGGCCTTCAGCAATGAGAAGGTACGCTTTATCTGGGACAGCACGGTCGAGGAGATTCAGGGCGAAGAGAAGGTTACCGGCGTTACGATCAAGAATCTGAAGACCGGTGAGGCGCAGGAATTGCCGCTTGACGGCGTCTTCCCGTACATCGGCCATGTGCCGAACACTTCGCTCTTCCAGGGTCTGCTGGAGCTTGACGAGAGCGGCTATATTGTGACCGACAATCGCCAGCGCACGAATATCGCCGGGATCTTCGCCGCCGGCGATGTGGTCGATCATGTTTATCGCCAGGCGATCACCGCAGCCGGCGAGGGCTGCCGGGCTGCGATGGAGGCAACCTGGTACCTGGCCGAGCACGAACACGCGATGAAGAAGGCAGCCGAGGGTGAGACGATCACACCGGCGCTCGGTCAGTGGTAAGATTAGGTTAATGGGTCGATGGGCGGTAGCACTATCCCATCGACCCACGAATAACATCCACGTAAACTAGAGATAGTGTGGTGGTCACCTTTCTTTCGTTCGCAACTCTCGGCTTACTGACGCTGTACGGCGGACTGATCGTGTACGGCGGGCTGTTGCTTCGGCGCAGCGGCGCCTGGCGTGCCGGCGGAGTTGGGCTGATTCTGTTGACACTTTTAACGGGCAGCGCCCAGATTGCCCTGAGTACCTTTTCTCCAGGTATCGGCGAACCATTCATTCGCGTTCGTCTGACCGAACTCATCTTCAATAGCCTCATGAATTTGATTGCCGTCGGCGGTACCGGCACAGTACTGGTGTTCGCGCTGCGCCGGCTCGACAACTGGTTGCTCGGCCGCCAACGGCGACTCCCGGCGGCTTTCGGGTTGCTTACGTTGCTGCCGGTGGCGGCGGGGTTGCTGATGTACGGCATGGTTGTGGCCGGTACCCCGCCGCGGGAGCGGGAACGTGATCCCGGCCAGCGCTTGATCGGTGTTCCTGAAGGGTTTGGTTGGAGTGTGTATGCCAGCAGCAGCACCTGGGATAACCCGACGGTGATCGCATTCGGCCCTGATGGCCGGTTGTATGTCGGCGATATCGACGGATCGCTGTGGGTAGTTGAACAGGCCGGCGGGGCCGATTCGACCATCAGAAAGCTGCTCGACGGCTTTCCGCTACTGCTCGGATTAGCCTGGCGCGACGACGAGTTGTTTGTTGCCAGCCAGGGCAAGATCGAGGCGCTGCGCGACAGCGACGGCGACGGCAGATTCGAGCGCCGCCGCATCGTGGTAGAGGGCTTGCCCTCGATGATCCTACGCCCGCACTCGAACAACAGCATCACCTTCGGCCCCGATGGCCGGCTCTATTTCGGCGTCGGCAGCACCAGTGACAACGAGATCGAGCAGAGCCCGCTGGCCGCAGCGATCCTCTCGGTCAATCCCGACGGCAGCGACTTACAGGTGTTCGCACGGGGCTTCGGCAACCCGATTGCAGTTGCCTTCAACAGCGAAGGTGAGCTGTTTGGCGGGGATAACAGCCGGACCGAAGAACCCGACGAATTCAACCATATTGTCGCCGGCGATCACTACGGCTTCCCCTACTACGTCGGTGATCCACCCAGTGGCAACACCACCGCCCCGCTTACCACCTTCGCCCGACACTCGGTGCCGACAGGGATCACCTTCTATAGCGGTGATACGCTGCCCAACGAATACTACGACAATGCCTTCCTGGCACTCTGGGCGCGTGGCGAGATCCAGCGGATCGAAGTTGCTCGCACAACAACCGGCCGTTATCTGAGCCGGGTCAGCACTTTTGCGGATGGATTTTTGTACCCGATCGGTGTGATTACCGGCCCCGACGGCGCACTCTACGTGGCCGATTTCGGCACGAGCGCGATCTACCGGATCGCATATATCGGCTAACCGATGCATTTGCGAAAGCTACCCACCAGCTTGTTCATCCTGTTGCTGACCCTGGCCGGCTGTGGAGTATTCGGCGGAGATGCCGAGCGGGGGCGCAAAATCTTTAGCGCCGAAGAACCGATCAGTGCCGTGAACTTCGCCTGCATCGAGTGTCACGCGGTCGAGCCGGACGGCGCTACCGGCTTTATGGGTCAGAACCTCGCGAACATCGCCAATCGCGCCGGGAGCACCGTTCCCGGTCAGAGCGCCGAAACCTATTTACGGATCGCAATCCTCGATCCCGACGCCTATCTGAGCGGCGGCTATCAGGAAGGAATCCATCCGCGCACCTATGCCGATGCCCTGAGTGATCGTGATGTTGCCGATCTGATTGCCTACTTGATGACATTGCGCAGCGGTGAAGATCCGTAGCGGGTTTCCGAGTAGCGTTGCTGTTTCTTTACGCCGTAGCCTGAACCGAATGGTATACTCAGAATCTACCGATCGTATCAGGAGGTGTGCCATGGCAACGGAGCCACAGACCGACACCGGCGGGATGCGTGAGGGCTACAACCATCTGGAGCGGGCGTATATGCAGGAGTATCTGCGCGGCCACGGCTTCAGCCTGGAGACACTGCGCGATCTGCCCGCCGAGCGTGCGAAAGCCCTCTTGCGAGATGCATCGATCTACGCCTCGATGAAACTGAGTGAGGTGGAAGCGCGGGCGCATCTGGTGGAAGAGTTACACGGCGGGACGCGCTCGATCTAGGAATGCGGCGCGCAGAAACGCACAAGCTATAGAGCCGCACGGGCCGTAGAGATGCAATGTTTTGTGTCTCTACGGCCCATGTGATTCATAAACCGGCCACCAATTGCACGCGGTCGATCACATTAAGGATCAGATTGGGGAAGAGGCCGAGCAGCAGGATCGCCGCCGCCGAGATCGCCACTGCGGCCATGATTCCACCCGGCGCCGCGATCGGGGTTTCGTCGGCGGGCGCATCGATAAACATGGCTTTAAGCAGCTTCAGGTAGTAGTACAGGCTGATGATCGTGGTGATCAGGGCGATGATCACCAACCAGCCGGCGCCGCCTGCCAGCCGACCATAAAGACGTAGAACTTGGCGAAGAATCCGGCCAGGGGCGGAATGCCGGCCAGCGACAGCACGCAGACTGCAAACAGCGCCGCCAGACCCAGGTTACGCCGGGCAAGTCCGCGCAAATCGGCGATCTCGTCACCGCCGGTCGCCAACCAGACCGCCGCCAGTGCGCCAAATGCGCCGATATTCGTCAGCGTGTAGATCACCAGATAATAAAGCAGCGCCGCCACGCCCTGGTCGCGGTCGTACTGTTGCGAGGCGGCCCAGGCAACCATGCCGAGCAAGATAAATCCGGCCTGGGAGATGCTGGAGTAGGCCAGCAGCCGGCGAGCATTGGTTTGCGGCAGGGCCGCCAGATTGCCGATAATCAGCGTCAGCAATGCAAGCAGCGCCAACAGACTCGTCCAACCACCCAGTTCTGGGCCGAACGCCGCAGTACCGGCGATCGCTGGAAACGCCGTGACGAGCAGGCGGAAGAGCAGCAGAAATCCCGCCGCCTTGGAGGCGGTTGAGATAAAGGCCGTAATCGGCGTCGGCGCGCCTGGTAGACATCAGGCGACCAGGCGTGGAACGGCACAACCGCCAGTTTATAGCCGGCGCCGGCCACAATCAACACCATTGCGAGCGTCAACAAGGTCGTTCCCTGGTCGGAAGCGATAGCCTGTTGAGCCAGTTCAGCGATCCGATCCAGCTGTGTCAGATCATTGGCGGTCGAATTCCCGGCGGCGACATTGGCGGCAAAGCCGTAGGCCAGGCTCATGCCGTACAACAAAATCGCCGACGACATCGCGCCGAAGAGGAAATATTTCATCCCGGCTTCCGCCGAGCGGGCATCGTTGCGGAAGTAACCAGCCAGGATGTAGAGCGGAATACTGGTGAGCTCGATCGCCAGAAAGACCATAATCAACTCGGTTGCGCCGGCCATCAGGCACATGCCGAGCGTTGATGAGAGGATCAGGGCGTAGAACTCGCCGGGGTTACCGTTGGGCCGGAAATCGAGACAGAGCAGACTGACCAGCAGGGCCGCGCCGATCAGCAACAGGCGCGCGACCATCGTCAGGTGATCGGTGGCGAAGCTGCCCACCACCGGCTCGCCGCCCGGGCCGCCGCTCTGCAAATTCCGCACAATGTTGGTCAGGAAATTGACCGCTGCATCGTCGGGCAAGCGGTAGACATAGCCGCTCTGCAAGAGCGCGATCGCAAACACCAGGCCAAGGCCGACGGCTGTGAGCGATGCGGCGGCGCGAGTGCGCTCCAACTGGGCCTCAGGTGTGGCGGCCCAGCGCTCAAAAATATCGGAGCCGAGCACCAGGATCGCCAGTACCAGCAACAGAATCTCCGGCAACAGGCGCGGAATATCGGTAATTTGAAACACGGTGTATCCTCATCTCTCCCTGTGATATCCCACTGATCGCCGGTGCCCTATCGACCGCCGGGGCTGCCTTCGATCGCCGGTGTAAGGGCGAAGCATTGCGCTTTGCGAAATGTTTCGCCCCTACGGTGCCGTGGCCGTGCCCCTGTGCTGGCTTATCGTCCTGCCACCACCACATCGTTCAACTGCGCCACGATCGGGCGCACGCCGATGTCGATCATCTCGGTGATGATCGCCGGGTAGATCCCGACGCCGATCAAAATCGCGGCCAGGATGATCGCGCCGCTGTACTCTTGCCAGGTCAACTTCGACAACTTCAGGAACTCGGGGTTCTTCACCTCGCCGTAGAACACATTCCAGACTGCCCGCAAGATGTAGGCGCCGGTGATCGGGATTGAGAGCGCGGCCACAACGGCGATCAGCGGGTAGCGCTCCCACACGCCGAGAAAGATGTTGAACTCGGCCCAAAAGCCGGCCAATCCCGGCATGCCCATCGACGACAGACCGCCGAGAATGAACATGATCGCTGCAAACGGCATCACTCGCCCGAGTCCACCAAGTTCCGGCAACTGGCGGGTGTGGGTGCGTTCGTAGACCATGCGTCCAACCACCGCAAAGAAGAGTGCCGTCATCACGCCGTGGGCGAACATCTGCAAGACAGCGCCCTGAATGCCGAGTTGCGTGCCGGCGGCCAGGCCCATGATCACCAGGCCCATGTGGCTCACCGATGAATACCCGATGATGAACTTGGCATCGCGCTGCGCGGTTGCGATCATCGCGCCGTACACCACATTCAGGATCGTCAAAATCGCGATGATCGGCAGCCAGATCTGGGCGCCGGCCGGCATCAGCCACATTGCAGCGCGCAAGCAGCCATAGGCGCCGAGCTTCATCAGCACCCCGGCGTGCAGCATACTCACAGCGGTGGGCGCAGCCACATGGCCGGTCGGGCTCCAGGTGTGGAAGGGAAACATGCCGGCCAGCACCGCAAACCCGGCGAAGAGGGCCGGGAACAACAGGCGCTGCAACTCGCCGCTGATCAAGACATTCTGCGAAAGCGCGATCATGTCGAAGGTGCGCAGGCCGCTGCCGAAATACAGGCCGAACATGCCGATCAGAGCCAGGGCGCTGCCCGCCATCAGAAATAGCGTTAGCTTCATCGCGCCGTACTCTTTACGCGTGCTGCCCCAGACGCCGATCAGCAGGTACATCGGCAGTACGGCGAGTTCGTAGAATACAAAGAAGAGAAAGAGATCGAGGCTGGCAAACACCCCGTAGACACCGGTGGTGAGCAGCAGCAACAATACCCAATATTCTTTGGCCCGGTCCTCGATATTCCAACTCATCAGCGCGCCGGTGAAGATCACCACGCCATTGAGCACCAGCATCGGCAGGCTGATCCCATCGACGCCAAGAAAGTAACTGATCCCAAGCTGCGGCATCCATTCAAGCCGCTCGACAAACTGAAAGCCGCCCGCCACCGGATCGTAGGCGAGGAATAGCAGCAGCGAGAGGATGAGCGAGAGCAACGAGAAACCCGCCCCAACCCAGCGCATCGCCTCTTTCTGGGTATTCGGCAACAGCATGATAATGACGACCGGCGCCACCATACTCAGCCAGATCAGGCTCAGCCAGGGAATGGTGGTTGGAAGTGTAATCAATCCCATAACGTTGATTCTTGATGCTTGATGCCTGATTGGACAGCGCGTTGCGCCTCAGGCATCAAGCATCAGGCATCTCTCTATGACAAAATATTCCCAAATACCGCCACCAACTGGGTTGCGGCGGCGTTGGCAAGCCCAATGATCGGCGCCGGGTAGACGCCCAGGAAAAGTAACAGCGCCAGGATCGGCAGCATCACGCCCAACTCAGCAAGACTAAGATCGCTCATTTTGCTCCAGCGGGTGTTGATTGGGCCGAGGAAGATGCGCTGGAACATCAGCAATAGCGCCAGGGCCGTAATCACAAGGCCGATCGTCGCCAGGGCGGTGAAGAGCGGCAGGCTGGCCCAGGCGCCGCGGAAGATAAAGAACTCGCCGACAAAGCCGGCCAATCCCGGCAAGCCGAGATTGGCGAAAAGCGCCACGCCCATCACCCCGGCGAAGGCGGGCACAATTCGCCGCAAGCCGCCGAGTTCGTCCAGACTCCAGGTGCCGGTACGCGCATGCAGCGCCGCCGCCAGATAGAACAGGGCGCCGGTGCTAAGCCCGTGGGCGATCATCTGCATCAGGGCGCCATTGATCGCAATCGCGCGCGAGTTCTGATCGGCGCCGCCGGGTAGTGCGGCCGCCGCCGCGATCGCCAGCATCACATAGCCCATGTGGTTGATACTGGTGTAGGCGATCAGGCGCTTTACATCGCCGCCGATATTGGCGAGTGCGCCGAAGGCGCCGGCCACGATCCCTACCAGCGCCAGCGCACCCAGCACCGGCGCGAAATACTGGCTGGCGTCGGGCATCAGCGGCAGCATAATTCGCAACATGCCGTAGGCGCCCATCTTACTCATCACGGCTGAGAGCAGAATGCTGGCGGCGGTCGGCGCCTCGGAGTAAGCATCGGGCAGCCAGGTATGGAACGGCCAGACTGCTAATTTGATCGCGAAGGCCACAAAGATCGCCCAGAATGCGATACTGGTATAGAGCAAGGGGAAGCGCCCCAGCACATCGGCAACGCCGAGGCGATCGATATAGGCGAAGATGATCTCGCGCAGCGTACCAGTCACACCTTCGACCTCAAGCCCCTGACCGAGCCGGCCGAGCGCGATCAGATCGAAAGTCGGCAAGCCGGCCTGTCGCATCGCCAGGTAGATCACCTGGAAAAGCAGCAGCAAGCCGATCGAGCCGGCCATGGTGTAGATGAAGAAGGTGAAGGCGGCCGGGCGACTCTTGCTCGAATCACGGCCCCAGGACTGGATCAGGAAGTAGGCCGGAACCAGGCTGAACTCCCAGAAGATAAAGAAGAAGAAGAAATCGAGGGCCAGGAAGTAGCCGAGCATGGCTGCCTGAAGCAGCAGCAGCAGCGCGAAATGGGCCTTAACCCGCTCGAGCACATTCCAGGATGCGAGCACGGCCACCGGCGTCATCACCGCCGTGAGCAAAACTAACGGCAGGCTGATTCCATCAACGCCGAGGAAATAATCGACCCGCACGGCGCGAATCCAGGGCATACGCTCGACCAGTTGCACCACACCCTGCCCGGCGGCAACGGCATCGGCGTCGAAGCGCGCCCAGACGATCGCCGCCAACCCGAGCGGCACGCCCGTCCAGGCAGCAACACCGAATTTGACCGTCCGGTCATCGAGGCGCCAGAGCGCGGCAAGGCCGACCAGCAGCATCCCGACGAGCGGCGAGAGCAGCAGCAGCGTGAGCCAGGGCAGCCCATCAAGCGACGGCATAAGATATGGTGGCAAGGTCATGGTTATGTCCATATCGACGCGAACCCGGGATTCCGCCGGCCGCCCGCATCATCACCGAATCACATACAAATACAACAATGCGAGCGCCAGTGCGCCGGCGAACACGTAGGCCACATAATCCTGTGCTTTGCCGGTTTGCAGGCGGCGGGTGCGTTTCCCGGCGGCGTTCGTACCGCCGGCTACCGCATCAGGCCCGTCGTTCAGCACTGTATCATCGACAATGAAACTCACCCGGCCCAGAAACAGTGTCAGCACGCCGACACCAGCCACAATTTTGCTGATCACCAACTGATCCAACAGGCTCCAGAGCAGCGCCAAGACCGTTGTGAGCCGGCCGAAACTGGCTTGATACAACTCATCGATCCAATACTTATTTTCGAGGATGCCGAATACGCCGGGCGCGCGTTGGGCGAGCGGATCTTGATCCTGAGCACTGCGGAAGGCGCCGGCATAGGCGAGCCAACCGGCGGCGATCCCGGCGCCGGCCACCAGCAGCGAGATCCCGGCCACCAACCAGTTGATGCTCGCCGCCTCCTGGCCCCAGAGATCGGCCAGCCAATGTGCGGCAGGGAACGGCGACGGCAGATTGAACAATCCCGCCAGCACCGCAAAACTGGCCAGCACCACCAATGCCGCCGTCATATACGGGTCTTCGTGCCAATGGGCGCCGGTGCTGTGATGACGATGATCGCTGGCATACTGATCACCTAAACCGGCATCGCTGTCGTGCCGCGACGGGGTCGGCTCGGGATTACGATAAACCGCCGGATCGTCGCCGCGAAACGCGCCGAAGAACACCAACCGCCACTGCCGAGTCATGTAGAAGGCAGTCAGGAACGCGGCGATCATGAGCACCGTGAAGACAACCGGATGGCCGTTCTTCCAGGCATCAAGCAGAATCTCATCTTTGCTCCAGAAGCCGGCAAACGGCACAATCCCGGCCAATGCCAGATAGCCCGCCGTGTAGGTCCAGAAGGTCCACGGCAGACGGGTACGCAACCCACCCATATTACGAATATCCTGGGCTGTCTGCTGCGCAGCATAGGAGTCGGACGTATGCAGATCATCGATCGCCGGAATAGACTCCATCGCGTGGATGATCGAGCCGGAGCCAAGAAAGAGCAGCGCCTTAAAGAAGGCGTGTGTGATCAGGTGGAACATCGCCGCAACCCAGCCGCCGATGCCGAGCGCCGCCACCATAAACCCAAGTTGCGAGAGCGTCGAGAAAGCCAGGATGCGCTTGATATCGAACTGCGCAACGGCGATTGTCGCCGCAAAGAGAGCGGTAAAGGCGCCGATGATCGTCACCACGGCCAGGGCCGTACCATCATCGGCCCCAAAGATCGGATAGTGCGCGCCACCAGAAAGACACCGGCGGCAACCATGGTCGCGGCGTGGATTAAGGCCGAAACCGGTGTTGGGCCTTCCATGGCATCGGGAAGCCAGACATGCAGCGGGAACTGGGCCGACTTGCCGACGGTACCGCCGAAGATCAGCAGCGCGATCCCGGTTGCATGGCTCAGGCCGAACATGCCGACTTCACTGCCGATCCGCGCCAAAAACTCGGGGTTGAAGATCTGGCCCTCAGCCGTGCCGAAGCTCAAACTGCCGGCCTGCGTCCAGAGATACACCAACCCCAGCAGCAACATCACATCACCGATCCGGGTGGTGATAAAGGCCTTGACGGCGGCGCGGTAGGCTTGCGGGCGCTCGAAGAGAAAGCCGATCAGCAGGTACGAGCAGAGGCCCATCACCTCCCAGGCCATAAAGAACAGCAGCAGATTATCGGCCATTGTCATCAGCAGCATCGCCGCAGTGAACAGCGAGATGAAGCTAAAGAAGCGACTCTGGCGCGCGTTCGTTGCCATGTAGCCGAGCGAGAAGAGATGGATGCAGGTCGAGGCGATCGTCACCATCGCCAACATTGCCGCAACGGCGCCATCCACATAGATGCCCATTTCGAAGCTGTCGCTGCCGACGGGCGCCCAGACGAAGCGCTGCACAACATTCGGCTCGGGGAAACTGAAACTGCCGTGGCTCTCGCCTTCGCCGTGAGCGACTGCTTCCAGCGTCGTAAGCTGGCCGTCGCGCAGCGCCAAACCCTGGGCCGTTGCCACAAGCAAGCCGATCGCCAGCACCGTCGCCAACAGCATCAAGCCGATCGTCAGCCAGCCACTGGCGACTTTGTTGTTACGAATCGGCGCGACAATGGTGATCAGTGCGCAGCCGAGCAGCGGCAACAGCGGGATCAGCCATGCGTATGTCAGAAAGAATGCCATCTGTTCCTCGAAACATTTGGGCGATGTATGCGCAATCACCTACCAAAACCGCAAGCCCATCGGTGCATGCGCCGCCCTTCGGCAGCAGCCGTCACCCCTTCAGCGAGTCAACACTATCGGCGTTCACCGTCAGGTAACTACGGTAGATCGCGATGATCATCGCCAGACCGACGGCAGCCTCGGCAGCGGCGACGGTGATGATAAAGATCGCAAATGTTTGCCCGGTGATGAACTGTGGCTCCAGGTAGCGCCAGAATGCGATCAGGTTAATGTTAACGGCATTCAGCATCAACTCAACGCCGATCAGCACGCCGACGAGGTTCCGCCGCGAGAGTGCGCCGAACAGGCCGATGCAGAAGAGCGCTCCGGCCACAATCAGCACCGCCTCAAGCGGAATTGCACGGGTCATGGTGTCGTCCTCGCACTTACTCTATACCTTAGTCGGAAAGTTTGGCCGGCGCCGGAGCCGGCGCAGTTTCGCCGCTCGGCTGTTCAGGCGCATTCCGCGTCGCCATATGCTTGCGCAACGCATGTTCTTCGGCCAGCGTCAGCACCTTCTTGCGTCGCACTCGCTCCTCAAAGGCGATCACAATTGCGCCGATCAACGCCACCGTCAGCAGCACGCCGGCAACCTCGAACTGGAGCAGGAAATCGATCACAAAGCCCGCGCCCAACTCGGCAACTCCGGCCACCGGCTCAGGCGTGCCGGGCGGGCCGGTCGGCAGCGGCACATTCCACTGATGGTTGAACAGGGTCGGCGTGATCACGGCGGCAAACAGCAGCGCCGCCACCAGCAACGCCAGCCACCAGCGTTCGGTCAGTTGCCGCACGCCTTCGCCGGTGACTTGCCGGGTGAGCATGATCGCAAACAGGATCAGGATCGAGATTGCACCAACGTAAACCAGCACCTGCACCACGGCGATAAACTCGGCCTCGAGCAGCAGATAGAGCGCCCCGACGCCGAAGAACGACGCGATCAGCCACAGCGCGGAGTGGATCACATTCCGCACCGTAACCGACATCACCGCTGCGCCGATCACCAGCGCCGAAACCAGCGCGAACAAAATCTGAATAAGTGTCGCCATAGCAATTTCGTTAGGCCTGAGCAGCTTTGATGGTGATTATGCGCCGAAGTCGGATAATCACCGTCATTATCTACTGCATTCGCAGCAACTCAAGCTCCTCAACATTGATACGATTCCGTTCAGCCTGCGAGCGAGTGTAGATCTGCGACAACAGAATGTAGGCGCCCAGATTGATCAGCAGTGTCAGCACCCAGGCCAGGCCCCAGCGCATCAGCGGCTGCAAGCCGTCGAGTTGGGCCAGACCTTCGGCACTGCCCCAGCGGGTGACCGCCACCCAGACTGCGGCGCTGATCACATTCACCAGCGACAGCGGGATCAAGAACTTCCAGCCGAAATCCATCAACTGATCGACCCGCAAGCGCGGGTAGGCGCCCCGGATCAGGATCATCAGGAAAAACAGTAGGTAGGTTTTCAGCAAGAAGTAGAAGACCCCCAGAATCCCGGCCAGCAGATTGAACCAGCCGTTACCGGCGGGATTCTCCGGCCCGATCGCCAACGCCAGCAGTTGCGGCACACCCGGCCCCTGCCAGCCGCCGAAGAAGATCACCGCCGTGATCGCGCAAAGCAGGAAATTCAACACATATTGCGCCAGATAGAACAGGCCGAACTTCATGCCGCTATACTCGGTCATGTAGCCGGCCACAATCTCCGAGTCGGCCTCGGGAATATCGAACGGCGTGCGCTCGCCTTCAGCCAGCGCGGCGATAAAGAAGGCGACAAATGCCAGAAAGCCCACCGGCGTGAAAACAAACCAGCCGAGGCCCAGATCGATCCAGCCGGATGCACCTGCGGCGAGCATATCGGCGGTGGCGATGACCGCACCGCCTTGATAGGCAAGCGTATCGACGATCGACAAACTACCGACGATCATCACAATCGCCATCAGGCTGAGCACCGCCGGAATTTCATAGCTCACCATCTGGGCCACGGCCCGCATCGCGCCAAGCAGGGCGAACTTATTATTGCTGGCCCAACCGGCCATCATCAGGCCCACCGCACTCACCGACGAGATCGCGAAGAAAAAGAGCAGGCCGACATTCAAATCGACCGGCACCATCCCCGGCCCCCAGGGCAGCACGGCGAACATCAGCATCGTCGGCGCAACCACCACGCAGGGCGCCAGCAGATGCACCCAGCGGTCGGCGGCGCTTGGAACGATATCCTCTTTGGTGAACATCTTCACGCCGTCGGCAACCGGCTGGAACAAGCCCTCAGGCCCAACCCGGTTCGGCCCGATCCGATCTTGCATGCGCGCGATCGCCCGGCGCTCGTAGTAAGTGAGGAAGAGCATCTGAAACGGCGCCACCAGAAACAGCACCGTGGCCACAAGCAAGTGACCGATCAGCGCAACCAGCCAGCCGGGCCAGTTTAAATTTCCGGCGCCGTTAATCAGAAACTCAAGCATATCGTACATGGGCCAGACTCCCGGCTAGTACAGGTCGGCCTACGTCCGTCGAGGGTTTTTAACGGCCTTTAGGCCGTCACAGTGCGATGTGCGCCGTAAACGTACGTACGCTTGAGCGTACTAGTCTTGGTAAGGGCGAAGCATGTTGCATCGCGAAATGATTCGCTCGATCAATGCACTACGCCGCCTATCACTTCATCACATACGACGAAACCATAAAGCCCAGGTAAAACACCAGCGCAGCCAGGCCGACCGGACCGGCGATCCCAACCAGGGTCGGGTTGCTGGTGGCGCGCAAAAAAGCACATAGCCGCCAACAAAAGCCAGACGATCGTGTGGCCCCAGCGGATCAGGAAGAACCGCAACCCGTCGGCGTCTGCCGCACGATCAGCCGGCCAGACAACTACCCAGACAAGTGCCACAACCAGGCAGATCGCGCCCCAGACAAGCAGCGGGATCCTGAACCAACCGGTGCTCACTCCGGCTCCTTGTTCTCATCGGTCGTCTTCCTGGCGGCGTTCTTGGCCCGGATTGCCGCCAAACGCGCCGCTTTCTCATCCATCGGCGCAGCTTCAGGTTCGGCTGCCGGCGCAGGTTCACCATTCTCTGCCGCCTGCTTAGCGGCGTTCTTAGCCCGGATCGCCGCCAGTTTCGCCGCTTTGTCCTGGGCCGGATCAGCGCTCGGCGCAGCGGCAGGGGCATCCGCCTCAGGCAATTGGCCGGTATTCTTAGCCCGGATCGCCGCCAGTTTCGCCGCCTTCTCCTCCGGTGTCAGCTTGCGGGCTTCAGCCGGCGCGGTCGGCGCGGCCGGCGGCGGGACGGCGGTGGCGACTTCGGCCAGTTCACGCCGGCGCGCCGCGATCTTCTCGGTCAGTTGCGGCGCCATGCCGATCACATCGGGGCGGCGCTTGATATTGCCTTGCAGCTTCTTCATCGCCCCGGCCTGCGCCTCAGCCCAGAGCATCGGCGCGATCGACTCGTAGTAACTGATCGGCCGGTTCAACTCGGCTTTGTGGACGGTCAGACTGGGATGATCGGCGGTCGAAAGCTCGAACTCGTGATCCATCTTGATCGCGTCGAACGGGCAGACCTCGGCGCAGAAGCCGCAACTCATGCAGGCATCGTACTCAATCACAAACTCGGCCACCGCCGGCACCGCCTTGCCGGTGGCCGGATCTTTGGCCTGCGTCATATGAATAACCTGCGGCGGGCAGATACGCTGACACTGAAAACACGACGTACACAACTCGTGGCCGGTCTCGTCATCAAAAAGCAAGATCGGCATATTGCGATACGTCTCCGGCAACTTCGCCTTCTCGTCGGGATACTCGACGGTAAAGACGCCATGAATATCGCCGAAATCACCTTCAGTAGTGCGGTTTTTGCGAAACGAGGCCTGCCAATGCTTCCAGACCACCGCCATGCCGTCGAGCAGCGCACCGCCGGGCACACGCCTGCGCCGTCCCCGTTGCACCTCAACTACACTGCCGCGTTGTATTTGGATCGCCATTGACTACCTCATCGGAGATACTTGATGCCTGAGCCTGATGCCTGATGCTTGACGCCTCAGGGATCACGCCTCACCGATCGACTTCGCCCATCACAATATCGATACTGCCGAGGATCACCACCACATCGGCAACTTTGTAGCCGCGGCACATATCACCGAGCGGCGTAAGGTTGATAAACGATGGCGCGCGCACCTTATAACGATAGGGCTTCGTGCTGCCGTCGCTCACCAGATAAAAACCTAATTCGCCCTTGGGCGACTCGACACGGGCGTAGGCATCGCCAACCGGCGGGCGCACATTCTGGCGCGCCTTCGGGTTGATGTGGCCGCCGCCGGCGTCGGGCAGTTGCTCGATGATCTGTTCAAGGATGCGCTTCGACTGTCGCATCTCTTCGATCCGCACCAGAAAGCGATCGTACACATCGCCGACCGTGCCGACCGGCACATCGAAATCGAACCGATCATAGATACTATACGGCTCGGCTTTGCGTACATCGTAGGGCACGCCCGAGCCACGCAACACCGGCCCGGTAACGCTGTAGGCCAGGGCCAGTTCGCGCGGCAAAATCCCGATGCCCTCCGAGCGTTGCAGCAGAATCTCGTTGTCACGCAGCAAACGCTCAAGTTCATCGACAAAGGCCGGCATCACCGTGATCAATTCCTTCAGGCGCGGAATGAAATCCGGCGGCAGATCGCGCACCACCCCACCGAAACGAAAATAGTTGCACATCAGGCGGGCGCCGGCCACCGACTCGAACAGATCGAGGATCTTCTCGCGCTCGCGCATCCCGAAAGCCAGTTGCGTCTGCCACATGCCCATGTCGTTGATCAGGAAGCCCAACGCACCGGCATGGTTGAGGATGCGCGTCAATTCAACCATCAGCACCCGAATATACTCGGCCCGCTCGGGCACCTCGATCCCGGCCAACTTCTCGACCGCCAGCGCATAGGCGTGATTATTGGCCATCGAGTTGAAGTAATCCAGGCGGTCGGTATAGGGCATGTTTTGCAGGTAGGTATTCTGCTCGGCGATCTGCTCGTGGTTGCGATGCAGATACCCGAACACCGGCACAAGATCGATGATCGTCTCACCATCGACCGTCACCAGCATACGGAACACGCCATGGGTCGAGGGATGTTGCGGGCCGATATTGATCTGGAGTTCTTCGGTTTTGAGCATGGTGCAACTGCGCGATTCTTACGATTACGAGCTTGTGCGATTACGAGTTTGTGCGATTACGGGATGGGGCGTATATCTGTTATAGCCGAGATCCCCCAATCTCCTAATCCCCTAATCTCCCGATCTCCTCATGCCCTAATCCCCTTCTTCACCGATATACTTATCGCCCTGTTTCGGGAAATCTTTCCGCATGGGAAACCCTTCGAACTCGTCCCACATATAGATGCGGCGCAGATCGGGGTGCCCGATAAACACAATCCCAAACAGATCGAAGGCCTCGCGCTCATGGAAGTTCGCCCCCGGCCAGTGCGGTGTCAGCGACGGCACCTGCGGCTGATGGCGCGGCAAACGCACCCGTAGCGAGACATCAGAACCGCCGTCGGGATGGTATAACCGGTAGAGCAGTTCAAACACCCCACCGGCGAGGTAGTCGGTAACCGCCATATCGGAGAGAAAGGCATAGCCGAGGGTGTCGCGCATGTAGCGCATCACCTCAACAATCCGATCAGCCGCGACCAATGGATCGTCGCTGATCAGCGGGCCGGGTTGGGGGCCATGGGTTGGAGGATTCGCTACCGTCAGCGGCTCGGGTTCACGGACGGAACCAGGCAGATCGCGCGCCAGAAGTGCGCGCAGGTCAGCAGGGCTATGGGCCGGCATCGCCAACCTCGTTACGCTTCAGATCATCGGCGGCGATCTCGGGAGCGACTCCGGTCGCCTTTCGTTCGTGTTCCAACTCAACCGCAGGATCCATAATCGGGAAGTGGCGCACCAACTCCGGATGCTCGATCTTGCCGCTGCGCCGTTCACCATGTTCGGGCGATGTATAGGCGCTCAGCAACGGCAAACCGCCGACCGGATCGACCAGTGTCCCGTCGATCTCCAAACCCTGGGCGCCAAAGGTCGGCACCGGGAAATCGCTCGTCTGGGGCCGATCGCCCTGGCCATACCAGCGCACCCGGCCGAGTTTCTGATGATCGATCTGCTCTTGCAAGGTGATCAAGGCGTGAATCAGAGCTTCGGGGCGGGGCGGGCAACCGGGAATATACACATCGACCGGAATAAACAGGTCGATCCCACGCAGCACATTGTAGCCGTCGCGGAACGGCCCGCCCGATGTTGCACATGCGCCCATCGAGATCACATAGCGCGGCTCGGCCATCTGGTTATACAGCCGCACCACCTGCGGCGCCATCTTTTTGGTGACGGTACCGGCCACAATCATCAGATCGGCCTGCCGCGGCGAGGCCCGGAATAGTTCGGCCCCGAAGCGCGCCACATCGTAACGACTCAGGCCGAACGCCATCATCTCGATCGCGCAACAGGCCAGGCCAAACGCCATCGGCCAGATCGACGAGCGCCGGCCCCAGTTATAAAAGCGATTGACCGTGGACAGGAATACACCCTGCCGCTCCAGGTCAAGTTGAATGTCGTGCTCTTCAGGCATAATGCTTCACGAACTCATATGCCGAATTCAAAATTCAGCATGCTGAATGTGTATCCTACACCCACTCCAACGCACCTTTGCGCCACTCATACACCAGGCCGGCGGTTAGCAATAAAAGAAAGATCAGCGCCGCGCTCAGGCCGTACAGGCCGAGTTGGTTAAACGCCACCGCCCACGGATACAGCAACACCAGCTCGATATCGAAGATCACAAAGGCCAGCGCATACAGGTAGTACTGAACCTTGAATTGTACCCGGATATCGCCGATCGCCTCCAGACCGCACTCATAGGTGCTTTGTTTGACTGGAGTCGGCCGCTTTGGGCGCAGAAAGAACGCCAGCAGCAGCGGGACGGCGGGAAAGCTAAGGGCTGCCAGGAGAAACACCCCGACAAAGGCATAATTTGCCAGCATAAAACCGGCCTCATACTATACTATTTCAAAGCTGCCGTGTGAGAATTATATCACAGATGCAGATAAGGACTCGCGGGTTGGGGTAATTTAAGTAGCAGTTCGGACACGGTTTTACACCGTCAGAAAGCGAAAGAACGAATCATCACAATGTTGTCGCTTTACAACATTGGTTAGGAAACATGGCGCATCAATCAGCCCAACAGCACTTTCAACTCCACCCGTCCAACCCGAATCAGATCGCCGTCGTGAACTTCGGTTACGGCGCGAACTTCGAAACCGTTCAGGTAGGTGCCGTTGGTGCTGTTCAGATCCTCCAGCACCCAATTAGTGCCGCGTTGTTCCAGCCGGGCGTGTTCGGTCGAAAGAAAGGTGTCGTTGAGCGACACCTCGCACTCGGTGCTGCGCCCGATCACGGTCAGCGGCGCCAGTGGAAAACCTTTCCAACCGGGATTCCGGTCTGGCCGGCGCTGGCGACAACCAACTGCCCGAACGGGCTGGTTTGCACCGGTGCGGGCAGACTCTGGTTGCGCAGATCGCGGGCCACAACCCGCATCACCTGCCAGAGAAAGAAGTAGAGTAAAAACACCACTGCCACCCGCAGCAGCAGCATCACTACTCCGATTGAGAGATTGGCGATGTCGATCATAGGGTATAGGATACAGGATACAGGGTAGCGTCGAGCAAGGCGGCAGACCATTGCCGTACACGTATCAGCAAGTCGTTTGCCTCAAGAATCACGGAAGGTCAGCTCAAGGCCGCCGAGCGAGATCAGATCGCCGTCGCGCAGGGCCGTCTCATTGATCCGTTCACCATTCACGAAGGTGCCGTTGGTGCTGCCGAGATCGGTGATCCAGAAGCGGCGCGCTTTATAGCGTAGCTGTACATGGTGCCGTGAGACCCGCGAGTCCTCCACGATAATATCGTTGCTCAGCCCGCGCCCGATCGACACCAACGTACTTTCAACGGGAATGGGTTGCGGGCCTTGCGCGCTTTGCAGCAAGAGCAGAGCATGGCTGCGGCGGGCCGGCGCCGCCTGCACCATAGTCCCCGACATCACCCTGGTGGTCTCGGCCTGCGAATTGGCCATCTCGGCCACCACCTGAATCCCGCGTTTCGGCACCGCCGTATCTTCGGCCAGCCGCACCTGCGGATGTTCAAGCAGCGTAAAACCACGCTCCTGAGCCAGATCGCTCAGGTAGGTCGCCATCTCCTGCTCGATCTGCGCCTGCACCGACTGAAAGGCGGCAAAATCCTGCGGATTAAGATAGGCGCGGTAAAAACTGGGCACGATCACCCGGCGCACACTGATCGATTGATTACCCTCCATGGCCCGTTCGAGGCGCCGCGCAATCTCGACCGGCTGCACCGGACTACGAAACAAGCGCGCCACCGATCCCTCGACCAGTTGCTCCATAAAGTTTTCAAAGCGGCTCAGTGCTGACATAGGTATGTGTAAGAGGTGGGGCGCACAGCGTGGGGCGTGAACCACCGCCCATCCGCTGCCCGCCGTCGGTTACCCTTGTTTTGGCTTGACCGGTTCCCCAAGATAGATCGGTTCCAGGGTCGCGAGATCGTCGAGTTGGCCGGATTTAAAGCGTTGCCAGGCCAATTCGGCCATAAAGGCCGGCCGCCGCAGGTTCGCTGAAGGGGCGGGCAAGATCGCCCGATTCGCGAGTCCTTCGCGCAGCGCCGTGCGCGTGGCCGCAGATAGGTCGCCGCAAAAGAACCCCCGCTCGCGGGGCAGACCGATCAGATCGACCAGGCTGAGATTCTGATCGGGCGTGCGACGCTCCAGCCGTTCGCGACCCCGGAACTCGGCGACTGCGAAGCGATCGCGGCCAAGCTGGATCAGCGGAAACAGCGGTGCAGCGGCGGGCATGTGCTGATAGGCCAGCGCCTCAAGACTACTCACACCGATCAGCGGCAGATCGCCGGCCAGCGCCATACCCTTGGCCAACGACAGCCCAACCCGCAGGCCGCTCCAGCTACCGGGGCCAAGGGCGACGGCGATCGCCGTGAGGTCGGATTGAACAGCACCGACGTGGCGCAGCAGCAGATCGATCTGAGGCAAAAGTTGGGCGCTATGATTGCGACCCGACTCCCAACAGATCTCGGCGAGTGGAACATCGTTGGCATACAGAGCCACACCACTCAAGGTTGTCGCACTATCGATCGCAAGCAACATAGATAAAAACGCACAGGCTGATTAGCCGAAGGCGGTTCCCTTAAAAGCGCCGAGTAACTCGGCGTAACGCCGGCCGTACGGTGCCATCCGCAGCCGTCGCTTCGTCTCACTCAGGTGTTGCATCTGGATAGCCAGATATTCGGCGGGCAACTGGGCCGAGGCCGTT
>JAAUQO010000057.1 GCA_012032775.1 Oscillochloris sp.
ATGCGCCGGGATGTCCCGATCAGTAAGGGCGAGGCATGCGCCGGGATATCCCGGTCAGGTAAGGGCGAGGCATGCGCCGGGATATCCCGGTCAGGTAAGGGCGCCTCACGCCGACTCTACCACCTCGCGCAGCCGGCGCACCTCTTCACGCAGCATAATCACCTCGTCGCGCAGCGATTCCAGTTCGTTGCGATGCACCACCGAGCGGTAACGCCGGGCCAGGCTGTTGAGGGCACGTACCACGCCGCCGTTGAACTCGCTCTGGCGAAAGATCATCGGGTCGAGATAACTGCGTACCTCGGCGTGGATGCGACGACGCAGCACTTCCCAGCCTTTGCCGATGGTTGAAGCGGCGGGCGGCAGATGTAACGGCTCATAGACCTTATTCCACTGCTCGTTGGTCTGGCTCAGGGCGACATCAAGCTCACGATCGTCGTCGCGCACGCGGCGTTCGCCGATCTGGCGACGGATCTGCTGCATAATCGCGGCCACATCGGCGGCTTCGTCATTGACGGGTTCGGCTTTGGTAAGGGTTGTCTCAGGCATAGTCTCCACCGGTTCGTGCGCCGGCTTGGCGGCGGGAGCGATTGATTCTGTAGGCACTGGTTGTTCAGGCGGTGCGGTGCTTAGATTTTCGGCGCGGCGGGCGCGTTCCTCGGCCACGGCGACATGGTGCAGGTTGCGTAGCATCGCACTAACGGCGGGTAATTCTGATGCATGGCCGCGGGCCGCAAGGGTGGCCGGCAACTCAAGCAGCGCATCGCGGTAGGCGGCTTTGCGGGCCAGACTATCGGCGGTGCTCCAGCGCTTGATCGCCGAGGTTTCGGCCGCCGCGATCACCGGCAGGGCTGCGCCGAGCGGGCCGTGGCGCAACAGGAAGCGCACCCGGTTGCGGTGATAGTAGCGCTGATGGCTGGCGCTCTGGGCGCCGAGCGAACTGTTCTCGTGATGCAGTAGGCGGGCCGCTGGTGTGTAGATCACCTGCCAACCGGCGGCGCGAACCCGGTAGCACAGATCGACATCTTCGAAATAGGCCGGGGCGAAGCCCTCATCGAAACATGATAGTTCGGGCGGTAACGCCATATTCAGCCCCATCGCCGCGCCGGTTACCCACTCGACCTGATTGGCCGCCGTGGGCGCGTGCTCAACCGGCTCGCCGACGTGACGATGGCTCGCTTCGGCCAGCGGCCATTCCAGCCGTCCGCCGGTATGTTGGAGCTTGCCGTCAGGCCCGACGATCGTACAGCCGATGATGCCTGCCTGCGGGAATTGCTCAAAGGCGGCGGCCATGCCGGCCAACCAACCCGGCGCCACTTCGGTGTCCTGGTTGAGCAGAATCACCAGGTCGGGCGTGAAGTCGGCCGGCGCCGGTGCACTGCCGTCGCGCAAGGCCCGCAAGGCCATGTTGTTGCCGCCGGCGAATCCCAGGTTCTGCGGGCTGCGAATCAGCGCCACGTCGGGGTATTCGGCGGCCACCAGTTCGGCCGAGCCGTCGCTTGATCCGTTGTCGAACACCAGAATCGCGTGGCGGCCGGCGTACTCCTGCGCGCGCAGCGCGTTCAAACAGGGCCGCAGAAATGCGCTGCCGTTCCAGGCCAGCACCAGCGTGACGATACTACGCATTGCGTGACGCCCCCTCGCCGGCTTTGAGCGCGCCGATCTCAGCCGCCAATTGCGCCGCTGCTTCGTCGGCGGCGGCAATTGCCTCATTCAACTGGATAACCGTGTAACTGAGCCGGGCGACGCGATCATTCAGTTCGCCGTCGAATGTGCCGAGGGCGTCGGTGCGAGTTGCCAGATCATCAACGCGGGCCGAGAGGAAGTCATTCAGCGCGCCGATCCGATCGTGGGCGCTCACCACCTGCGCCATCAGCCCATTCAGCCGCGTAGTATTGGCCTGCTCCAGATAGAACAGGCGCACCAGGGCGGCGTTAAACTCGCGCTGTTCGGCCAGCCACGGCGAGAGCACCCGCAGCAGCAGGCGGCGCAGCAAGGCGCCCGGCCCGCGCCCGCCCTGCTCAACGGTAGCCAGTTGCCAGCGCGCCTCCAGCGTGCGAATCTGATCGCGCTGCTCGTCCTCAAAGCTTCGCTCACTCGTCATTGGTTCCTCTTCAACCGGCAGCAGCGCCGGGACATGCGGCGCCGGCCTGGTACGCTGCGGTGCGGCGCAAAAACGCCGGATTGGTTCGGCAACCCGCTGCCAATGGTACGTTTCGGCCAGGGCTGCGGCCCGCCCGGCACAGGCGGCCCGTAGTGTATCGTCGGCCAGCAGTTCGATCATCCGCTCGGCGGTGGCGGACACATCTTGCGGCGGCGCAACCCGGCCCAGTTCGTGGCGCACAACCAGTTCGGCCGCCGCATCGCCGTCGCCCATCAGGCTGGCCCGTCCGGCCCAGAGATGATCGAGAAAGCGCGAACGCACAGCGGCATAGGCGCTCTCCAACCCCGGTCGGTGCAAACTCACCAGCAGATCGGCTTCGAGCAGAAAATCGCCGCGCCGCTCGTACGGCACCCATTCGTTGTAAAACTGCACCACATCGCCAGGCAACCCGATCTCTGCGGCCAGTGCGCGGGCCTGCTCGGGCATGCGCATCGCGGCTGCACCGCCGGGATGCCGCCCGGCCAAAAATACCAGTTTCGCCTGTGGAATCTGCTGCACAAGCGCCGGCATGGCCCGAATCAGGGTCAGCGGATCCATCCAATCCCACAGCCCGCCCGTCCAGAGCAGTAGCTTCGTTTCGTTATCGATCTGCGGCAAGATACCGCGTAATGCCGCGCCGGCAGCCTGTGGCCGATCGGCCGGCAGCCCGAAGGATACCACATCTATCAGGTTGCGTAGCAGCGGGTCGGCATCGACCTGATCGGGCGTCAGCCGGCCCTGGGCGAGCAACGCGCCGATGTACAGATCGCGCTGGCGCTCGGTGGCACACAAAAACCCGTCGCCGGCGGCGAGTTGCGCCCGCAGCAACGTAAGATCTTGTTGCAACTGGCGTTCGCGTTCAGCCGGCTGATGCTCGCGAAACAGTTCGAGATTCTCCAGCGGCGTCGGATCATAAAGATCGAGCAACAATGGTGCGGCGATCTGCGCCAGCTCCGGGTGGTTCAACAACAAGAAGCTGTTTGCCAGCACCACGTCGGCCCGTTCCGTAAGTGCCGCCAGTGCAGCTTGATCGGCGAAATGGGCGGTCGTAAAGCCCGTAGGCGTCAAATCGATCGGCTGCGGCGCCGCCAGCGTGATCTTCAGATCGGAAGCAAGGGCGCGGGCCAACTCCCAATAGCGAATCCCCGGCCCGGCCATGCGGCTGCCGACTCGATCGTGGCTAAGGATAAGGAGTTTGGTCATTGATTTTGATATGTGACACGGTGATAGCTTTGCCTGATACCCATCCAGGTGGCGGCAAGTATTTCCAGTGCCGGATCACCCGGTCACTTTTGTCCCAATAAGCGCGCCAACAAGCCCGGCGGCCGGTTCGCAAGGGCTTGATACTGTTGCTCGACGTGGCGCACGTAGTGTTCGCGCTCAGCCAGGGCCGCCTCAAGTTCGGCCAGTCGGGCGGCAAGATCGACGGCAGGCGGCGCAATTCGGGCCGGCGCAGCACAGAAGCGCGCCAATGGTTGCACAACTGTATCCCAATGGTACTGATGGGCAAGTGCTTCAAGGGCGCTGCGGCAAGCTTCGCGCCGGGCCGGGTCGTGGTAAAGTTGGCGGATCGCCGCTTGCCAACCGGTTTCGTCGCCGGGAGACACAAGCATGCCGCCGCCCGCAGCCGCGATCTGCATCCCCAGACTGTCGCCGGAACTGCCGATCAGCGGCAGGCGCGCCCAGAGATAATCGAGCAAGCGAGTGCGAAAGGCGAAGCGTGTTTCCACGCCCGGCAGATGAGCCGAGACGCCGATGTCGGCTTCGGCAAGATACGTTCCGCGCTCGTTGTAGGGCACCCAGCGATCAAGCAAAATCACCGCGCGATCAAGAACGTCGAGTTCGGCGGCAAGGGCGCGTACGGTGGCGATATTCCTCGGCTCGATCGGCGGGCCATCGGGGTTTGGGCGCGCGCCGGCGAAGAAGCAGAGCCGCAAGTGTGGGCATTCGTCGTGCAGTGCCGCAACCGCCCGCACAACAAGTTGCGGATCGAACCAGTCCCATAGACCGCCGGCCCAGACCAGCACCACACTATCGGCGCCGATCGCCGGGTGTACGCCGCGCAACACCGGCGTGCCGCGTTTCGGCGGCTCGGCCGTGATCCCACTCGGCACCAGGTCGATCAGGCCGCGCAACTCACGATCTTGCTGGGCGACCAATTCCGGCGTCAACCGGCCCGCCAGGCTGAGCGCACCCAACCAGTAATCGCGTTGGGTTTCAGTTGCGCAGAAGAAGAAATCGCCGCGCCGCAACTGGGCTTGCGTCATTGCCAGATAGCGCCCTGCCGCCGCAGTAGCCGTGGCATGGTCGGCCCGTGCGTAGAGATCCAGGCTTTCCAGAATCAGCGGATCATACAGATCGATCGCGATCGGCAGATCACTCGCCAGCAACTCCGGTTGGGCCTCAAACACAAAGCCCTGCCCAACCAGCAGATCGGCCTCTTTGAGCAGATCGCCAAGTGCGCCGGCTTCGCGGCGATAGCCGACGATCCGCACCAGCGGATCGGCGATCGGTTCAAGGGGAACGGCCAGGGTTGCCTGATTACCGGCGCGGGCCAGGGCGCGCGCCAACTCCAGGGCGCGAATGCCCGGGCCTGCCATCTGCGACCCGACTAAATCGGTGCTGACAACCAGGATGCGGGTCATTTTCGGCCCAACCATTGTAGCAACCGCAGCACCAGTCCCTGTTCGACGGCGGCAAGGGCGTGGCGGGCGGCGCGAGCCTGTTCTTCAAGCCAGCCGGCGCGGCGTTCCAGGTCGCCGATCTGGGCGTCGCGTTGGGCCAGCATTGCTTCCAGGGCTGCGATGCGCGCCTCACGCTGGGCGAGCACATCGTTCAATCCGGCGAGCAACTGCGTCTGCCTGATAAGCGTGTCGTTGTGACTGTTGGCGGCGCTATTGGTGAGCCGCAGGGTATGAATCTGGGTCAGCCAGGTCGCCAGATCATGCCAGCCGGGCGAGGTTGCATCGGCGGGGGCGAGGGTCGGCGCGATCGCATGTTCAACGGCTGCCAGCCAATCACTGCGCCCATCGGCGGCAACCGCCCAGACATAGCGATAGGCCGGTTCGCGGCGTTCGGCGACGGCCAGAAAACGGTTGTAGTAGCGATCCAGTTCGTCGTGCAGTTCGAGATCAGCGAAGATACGGGTATGCTTGGCGAGCATCATGGCCAGCCAGGCATGCACATAACCGGCCGGATAACAACGATAGGCGTGGCCAAGCTCGTTCAGCAGTTCCGCCGTTGTAGCGCGTTGCGGCAACCCGAACTGGACATGCTCGGCCAGTTGCGGCTGCTCGACCCCAAGCTCGGCCCTGATATAGCCGCGCAGCAACGCCTCGGCGGCAACCGTCTCAGGCTCGCCGAAGGGTGCGGCAAGCACAACTCCGTGGCGGGCCACCCGCAGCAATTCCCGCCAGAAGGCCGGCCGATCGGCGGCGGGGATATGTTCAAGCGTATCGCATGACACAACAATATCGAACGCATTATCGGCAAAATCGAGCCCCCGACCATCGCCGCGCACATAACCGGGCAAATCGCACGCGGCCACATCGAGCACCGTCACCTCGTCGGCGGGCAGAAACAACTGCGCCGGCAGGATCGTCTCGCCGCGCCGGGTTACGGCCAGTCCGCCCACATCGAGCACCTGCAACTGCGGTTTCAGAAAAGGCCGGGCGGCGGCGAGGATCGCGCCGATCAGCGTATAGCGACCATACTGGTCGAACGGCAAACGCAGGAGCCGGGCTTGATCAATCTGAGTTAACTCGTTTTGCATGTCGCAATTCGCAATTCAGGTTCGACATTCTGCATTGAATCACCCGCTCCAACTCCAGCGATGCGCGATCGTGATCATGCCATACTGATCGGCCATACCATCACTTTGCACATTCAGTGTATAGAGTCGATCATGCATATCGAAGGGATGCAGCATGGTCGAATCCACCACGGCGATACTGACCGGGTAGCGCCCGCGCAGCAGCGGCAATTCGGGAATATGGTAATCGACATAGCCCGGCCCGTGGACACGGGCGATCACGAAGGTATCGAAGCGGGTATTCGGCCCGCTGATCCAGATCCCGTTCTCGGTATGAATCCCGACGCCGAAAACCGGATCGACCACCGGTTTTGGGCGTGGTAGTGATACGAATCGTCAGCGGCCCATGGGTCTGGAAGATCGGCTGCGGTTGCCCGGCGGCGTCGAGAAACTCGACCTCGCGGATCGTGATCTCGCGTGAGCCGCGCCGGAACGCCGCATCCGCGACCTCGTCGTTTGGATCTTCCGATGCCTGGGCCTCGGCGCGGGCGGCGATCTGCTCGCGTTCGCGGCGGTTCACATCGGCCAGATAGTCGTCGATCACGCTTCCGGCGGCGCCGGACGACTTCGGCACGCCATGATCGAGCCAGACCGCCACATCACAGAGCGAGCGCACCACGTCGAGCGCGTGCGAGACGAAAATAATCGTTTTGCCGCGCGCCGGAAACCATAGATCCGCTCCATACACTTGCGTTGAAACGCCTCATCGCCGACGGCCAGCACCTCATCGGTGATCAGGATATCGGGATCGACGGCGGTGGCGGCGGCGAATGCCAGGCGCGTATACATCCCCGACGAGTAATGCTTGATCTCGGTGTCGATAAACGGCCCGATGTCGGCGAACTCAATAATCTCATCAAGGCGCGCTTGCATATCGCGGCGGCTCAAACCCATCAGCGAGCCATAAAGAAATACATTCTCGCGCCCACTAAGATCGGGGTGAAACCCGCTGCCTAACTCCAACAAAGCCGCGATCCGGCCCTTTGTCTTCACCGCGCCGCTGGTTGGCTCCAGAATGCGCGTCATCAGCTTGAGCAACGTACTCTTGCCGGCGCCGTTATGCCCAACCAGGCCGAGACTCTGGCCCTGCTCGACGGCAAAACTAACATCGCGCAGCGCCCAGAACTCCTTGCCCTGCGGACGCCGGCGCAACAACCCCGTCACCCGCTCCTGGATCGTCGCATCCTGGCCGTTACGCAGGGTAAAGCGTTTACTGACGTTGGTGAAATTAATTACTTCCATGCCCTACAACTCCTCGCCAAAATGACGGCTGGAGCGCTGGAAGACCCAGTAGCCGACGATCAGAACCACAAGCGCGGTGATACTCACACGCAAGACACTGGAGAGTGCCGGCAGGCCGGGTGTCGGGATCTGGCCGATCATCACCGCCGAGCCATAGAGCACTTCACGATAAAACTCGATCAGCGAGGCCATCGGGTTTAGCCAGCGCAGCAAACGCACCAGTGTGCCGTCGCCGAAGGTGTTGAGCGCATAAATAACCGGCGTCAGGAAAAACCAGATATTGACCACGATGCCCACCAAATGAACCACATCGCGGAAAAAGACCGCCGCCGCACTGAGCAAGAGCGTTAACCCGGCCAGAAACACGGTCTGGATGATCAGCAACACCGGCAGATAAGCGAAGGTCCATGCGAAGTTCAACTGCCCGATGCTGAACCACTGCACCACGCCCATCACCAGAAACATCATGGGCAGCGAAAGCAGATAATTCAGCAAACTGGAGAGCACCGCCGTCAGCGGCAGCACTTCACGCGGGAAATACACCTTTTTCACCAGGGCCGAGTCGGCGATTACGCTGCGGGTGCCGCCGAGAACCGCTTCGGCGGTGTAGTTCCAGGGCAGCAGCGCCACAATAATGAACACTGGGAAGAACGCGATCCCACTGGGCAAGAGCAGCCCGAACACAATCACGAACACCAGCATCATGCCGAGCGGCGCCAGTTGCGTCCACAAATAACCAAGTGCCGAACCTTTATAACGCGAGCGCAGATCGCGCAGCACCAGATTGCGGATCAACTCGCGGTAGCTCCAGATCTCCTGGGCCTTGCCCATCAAATTAGCGCTGCGATCGACCGCCACACCGGCTGCGCCGAACACCAACCCGAGCAAGGCGGCCAGGCCGATCAGTTGCGGGATGTAGCGTGGCTGCGGCGCTGCGGGCACGCTCGCCATAATGCGTTGTGCTGCGCCGGGCGCATCGGGGGTGAAGACGGCGCCCTGGGTGTTGACCACATAGCGAATAGTGGCGTCGATTGTGCGGAGCCGGCTGATCTCACGGTTGCGCTCGGCAAGTTCGGCCTGAGCCTGCGGCAGGGTTGCGGCGCATTGCTCAAGCTGAGACTCGCGGGTGGCGGTATCGCTCAGGCCGGCGGTACTACAAAGTGCATCAAGGGTTGCATTGCGGGTATTGATCGCGAAGCGCCACAGATCCGAGCGCGCTTCCAGTGCTCGCGCCAGATCGCTCAACTCTTCCCTGGGCAGTGATTCGAGGCTACGGGCAGTCGAGAAGGGTTCCAATTGGCGCGACATCGGGAATGCCTGGGTGCGGATGATCTCACGCAGCAGGGCATCAAAGGGGCTGGGCGCCGGATTGCCTTCCGGCTCCAGCGAAAGCCACAACTCCCAACCAAGCAGATTGCGCAAGATCTCGCGGCCGCGGCGGCGCGGATCTGGCGCGCCAACTCCTCGGCTGCGGCATCGGCCAGAGCTTGCGACTCGTCGGCAGTGCCGGCCACGCCACGAACCAAGACCGTGCCGGCGGATTGCGGCAGAAACTCAACCCGGTAGTCGGGTGCCCCGAAACGGATATCGGCATTGGCGAGCGCCCGCTGGCGTAATGCCTCAGTTGCATCGGCGATCGCAATATCCAGCCCGGTGACGCCCGGCGCAACCTCGGTGTAGATTCCGCCATAGCGACCGGTGTCGAAGCGAGTTTGCGCATCGGCGAAGTAGATCAGTGGTTGCGAAAGCACCCGTGGTGCGGCCACGGCAAGTGCGCCGACCACGCAGAGCAGGATCCACAACCAGTGGTAATAGCGCAGGCCGAGGAACTGGCTGTTCAAAACCGAGAACGGCGCGAGGATACCAGCCAGCGGTTTGTCGCGCTGTTCGATCGTCCTGGTCATGCAAACACTCCGGTTCTCCGGGTCACGGGACCGGCCATAATCGCATCTCCACCTGCTGCCCGGCTGCCAGATCGAGGGTTGCGATGCTATGGGTGGGCGACCAACCCGGTGCGCGGACAAACGGCCTGGTTTGCGGCAGATCATCGCCGTTCACCTGTACTTGCGCGAACCGTCCGGGCAGGTAGATCGTCAGGCCGGGCAGATTAGTTGTAGTGCGATTCGTGATCAGAAAGCGCTGCGTGCCATCGTTGCCCTGATCTTCAAGCGCTCGATCTGTACCTGTGCAGTGGCCAACTTCCAGGCCGCGATCTCGCCGAACGGCGCAACCCAGATCCGATCGTCGTCGGCCACTCGCGCGACCACCCGCGTCCAGGCTGCGATCTGCTCAGGCGTCACCACCTCTTCGGTATGCGCCCAGAGGTCGATCATTCCACCGGCCTCGACAGCCGCGCCGATCTGTGCCAGGGCAAGCGGGATGCGTTCAACCGTAAGATAAAAATCGGGGCAAGCCAGGATGCGATCGGCGCGGCCGGGCAACCAGCGACACTGCGGATCACGCACCACACCGCGATCATCGGTTGGGAAGAGATTGTACGGTCCATAGTCGCTCAAGCGCGTCACAGCCGTGATTCCGGCCTGCTCCAGCATATCCCAGTTTGCGTCGCTCATACCGTCGCTACCGCTCCAGGGAAAGGCAAGCGCGGTTGCCGGCGCTACGCCGGCGCGATCGGCCTCGGCATTCCAGGTGCTCAGATCGGCCCGCCAGGTTTCGGGATCGGCGCGACCGCCGTAGAGATGGCTGAAGGTGTGGCTCTGGATCTCGTGGCCGACCGACTGCAACGGATCGATCAGATCGCCGAAATACCAGGCCGGATCACTTGCGATTGTGCCATAGGGATCATCGGCGAACCAGGGCGTCGTGGCCCAGCGGTCGCTCAGCCAGCCATTTTCAGTGATGGCCCACGAAAAGATCGGATCGCCCATAAAGCGGCGTTGTTCGCGGTTCCCGCGCAAAAAGTTATAACCGGTGGCGAAGTAGGTTGCACGCACATCATATGGCGCAAACAACTCCATCGTGGTTGTGATTCCCGCGCGCATACGCATGCCGCGCAGCAGCGGATCAGCGTCGAAGTTAGGGTCACCGACCGAGCGCGAATGGATCAACCCGCCCATAGTCGTCTCCCAATCGAAGCTGAAGGAGATCGCAGCACGGCGGGCGTACGGCCAATCGAGCACGCGCGGCAGCACCCGCGCATCGGCCTTAAGCGCCGGCTCGACATCAGCACCACCGCGGCGAACCGTCATCGCATCAAGATAGATTCGGTCGTCGGAGGCAGGCTCGATCTGCACCGTCAATCCGGCGGCATTGGGCGGAGCCGGGGCGCCGCCACGCAGCGGCGACCAATCGCGCGGTGGGTTTTCCGGCGTCCAGAGGCGCACCGGCTGCCAGAGGGTTGTTGCAGTTTCGATCAGATCGCCGGCGCTATCGTACCAGTGGAACACCAGGCGAGCGCGGGTAGTCGAACGAGCCGTCGAGTCGGTCAGGGCGAGGCCACTGAAACAATAAGCTGTGTCGGCTTGAATCGCCATGGGCGGGGTACGGGCGTAATTCGCAATCCCGATCAGTTGCAGCGCTCGGCCGTCGCCATCAACATCAAAGCCTTCGCCGTCAACCGCAGGGCCGCGCAACTCTACCCCGCCGGCATTGCGGCCCCAGCCGTCGGGCATGCCGGCACTGGTGTCGCTTGTGGTGAGTTCGGCGTTCGGCAACAACTGATCGGCGAGCAACGGCACATACGCACAGGAGTCGATCCGCTGCTGCACGTAGATTGCCACTCCCAGCATTGCCACAAGCAGCGAGACAATTGTCGCACCCAATAACAGCCGTCGTGAAACCATCGCCCTACAGCAAGATGCTTGATGCTTAATTCTTGAGACCTGATGCCTGATACCTGATGCCTGAGGCCTGATGCCTGAGCGCGCTACGATGCGAATCGAGCCTTCAGATAAACCGGCACTCAGACGCCCAATTCTAGCACAAAAGCCGTCTCAGGCCGTTATCAGGAGCCTGGCGCTGTGCATTGGCTGTGGGAAGGGGCACGAGCGATGGTACGCCTGATCAATGCTGAGATAACGAATGTGTTATACGTATGCCCGTAAAGATGAATAGTTGTTCATTGTATTGCGTTGCAAGTGACGAAATGATCGAGTATAGTAGCGCCAATCCCTTTTTGGTTTACAAGCTTAACGTCGCCTTAAGGCTGTGCTTTCTACCTTCGCTTTTCCTCAGCAGCCGGTCGGACACCACAAACAGTTCGGTTTGATATAACGCAGCCCGGCCTGGATGGGGTGGTAATGCACATGCGGAACGCTCGGTTGTGCCGAGTTGTTCATGCCTGTGCGCATACTCAGCCGACAGGAACTCCCCTCCTGTATGCCGCCGACGGGTTCATCCTTATCCAGTGTTGTTTGTTCTGCCTACTTCATGTGAATAACAACTAAAACCACTTTCGGCCAGGTTATGCCGGTTGTAGCTTCTGATTCCCGCAGTTGCCCTGGGCAATTGTGTATTCGTTGTTGCCGGCAATTGCTTGAGCTAAATTCCTTGTGCAATCTCGCACAATAATGGTGATCTGATTATCGATTGTCTCGGAGCGTCCGGTTAGGAGGTGATAGCCGTCGCGCTGTGTGTTGAGAGCACCATTAGCGCGCAGACTTTATGGATGTTTCTTGTTGGTGTCCACCCGTAATGATTTCCGCGATCTCGTAGTTCGTTCACCTGAAGGGAATGGGGAATGAGGCTCAAATCATCCATTTTTCGTTTCGGAATGTTGGGTATTGTGCTAACACTGCTGCTCAGCAGCGTCAGCGTCACACAGGCGCAGTCGGAGCCGAACAAGCCCGCTGCATGGGAGCTTGTCGAGGCTTTAACGCCAACCGATAGTGTGACGCTTGGCACGGGCACCGCTTCCGGCGATGTAAAGCTGGCAAGTGTGTTTCTTAAATCCGCTTCGCCTTCGCTGGCTGCCTGGATGGCCGAGAACGGCGTGAGCGACATGAACTCGCCGGAGGCGCGGGCCTATCTGGCGACGCTGAATGCCGAGATCAATGCGATGATCGATCGGGCGCGAGCCAAGGTTCCCAGCTTGCAGCTCACCCACCGCTTCGACATCATTCTCGGCGGTGCGTCGGTGATTGCGCCGATCGAGTCACTTGATGTGCTTCAGCGGCTGCCCGGTGTGGTTGGCGTACTCAACGACCAGCTTGAGCAGATCGACACCTATCGCACGCCGCGCTTTATCGGCGCTACCACCGCCTGGAATCAGGGCGGCGGCCAGGCCGAGGCCGGTGAGGGCGTGATCTTCGGTGTGCTCGATAGCGGTGTCTGGCCTGAGAACCCGGCCTTCTCCGATCCCGATCCCCTGGGTCGCGCTTTCGACGCACCCCCGCCCGCTCCCGGCAACCCCGGCGGCGCCCGCACCTGTGATTTCGGCGGGCCGGTTCCCGGTGATGCTGATTTCGACTGTAACAACAAGCTGATCGGCTCGTACCGCTTTATGAGCACTTACGAGCTTTTCGCCGGCCTGGAACCCTACGAGTTCACCTCGGGCCGCGACGATGATGGTCACGGCACCCACACCGCCAGCACCACCGCCGGTAACGCCGGCGTGACCGCTGCGGCCTTCGGCAATACCTTCGGCACGATCTCGGGTATCGCTCCGCGTGCCCATGTCGTGAACTACAAGGTCTGCGGCGAGTTGGGTTGCTACGGCACCGACTCGGCTGCGGCGGTGCAGCAGTCCATCCGCGACGGCGTGCATGTGATCAACTTCTCGATCAGCGGCGGCGCCAACCCCTACGGCGACGTGGTTGCGTTGGCCTTCCTGGATGCCTACAACTCCGGTATCCTGGTTTCGGCTTCGGCCGGCAACACCGGCCCCGGCGCCAACACCGTCAACCATCGTGCCCCCTGGGTGGCGACCGTTGCCGCCAGCACCAGTGATCGTTCGTTCCTCAGCACGATCACGGTGCAGGGCGCCGGCGGCACGCTGGAGATCGAGGGTGTGTCGAGCGGCAATGGTGTAAGCACCCCCGCTCAGGTGGCGGTCAATACCGGCGATGTGCTCTGCCAGAGCCCGGCTGCGCCCGGCTCGTTCACCGGCCAGATCGTCGTTTGTGAGCGCGGCGTGAACGCCCGTACCGCCAAGAGCGCCAATGTGGCGGCCGGCGGCGCGGTTGGGATGATCCTCTACAACCCCGGCCCCAGCAGCCTTGATGCCGACTTCCACAGCATCCCCAGTGTGCATATCCAGAACATCGAGGGTGCGGAGTTGCTGGACTTCCTGGCTGCGAACCCCGGCGCAACTGCCACGTTCACCCAGGGCGAACTCGGTCGCTTCCAGGGTGATGTGATCGCCGGCTTCAGCTCGCGCGGCGGCCCCGATCAGACCCTCGGCGTCAGCAAGCCCGATGTCACCGCCCCCGGCGTGAACATCCTGGCCGGTTACACCGAGCTTGAGTACGGCAACCCCGTGCCCGGCTTCGCCTTCCTGAGCGGTACGTCGATGTCGAGCCCGCACAATGCCGGCGCGGCGGTGCTGCTCAAGTGGCTGCACCCCGATTGGACGCCCGGCCAGATCAAGTCGGCCCTGATGACCACGGCCAAGTCGGCCGGTGTGTACAAAGAAGACGGTGTTACGCCCTTCACGCCGTTTGATGCCGGCTCGGGCCGCATCAATCTGGCCAAAGCCTGGGATGCCGGCCTGACCTTTGATGCAACCGGCGCTGACTATCTCGCCCTGTCCGGTGAGCTCTGGAAGGCGAACTACCCGAGCCTGTACGTGCCGGATATGCCCGGCCTGGTGACGGTTAGCCGCACGGCGCAGGAAGTTTCGGGCTACGATGGCTTCTACAAGAGCCGGGTCACCTATCAGGCCGGCCAGCCGCGTGACTTCAAGGTCACGGCGCCGAAGGAGTTCTTTATCCCGGCCAATGGCAGCTACAGCTTCGACATCACTGTCGATGCCCGTGATGTGCCGGTGGGCGAAGTGCGCCACGCCGTGGTCACCTTCACCGAGATCAATGGCTGCCAGGTGCGCTTCCCGATCACAATCGTGCGTGGTGAGCCGAATATCACGATGACACAGGAGTGTGACCCGGCCACGGTGGCTCTGCGCGGCACCACCGACTGCGCGATCAGCGTGACCAACAGTACTTTTGATGCGGCCGAGGTATCGCTGACCGACAACCTGCCGAACCGGCTCAGGCTGGTGGCCGGTAGCGTCACCGGCGGCGCAACCGAGAGCGGCAACGGTATTAGTTTCACCGGCACGGTTGCCGGCGCCGAACCGCCGAACATCGCCGTCGCCAACATCCCCAACAGTTCGCCGGCCGGCTATTTGCCCCTCAGTTCTTTCGGCATCGCGCCGATCAGCGGCGTGGGCGACGAAACCGCCAACAACTTCAACGTTCCGGCCTTTAACTATGGCGGCGAAACCTACACCCGCATCGGTATGGTCAGTAATGGCTATGCCGTAGTGGGCGGCACCAATGGCGCGGCCGATATCCAGTTCATTAACACCAACCTGCCCGACGATCTGCGCCCGAATAATGTGCTGGCGCCGTTCTGGACCGACCTGAACCCGGCCTTCGGTGGTGAGATGCGTGCAGGTACGCTCACCGACGGCACGAATACCTGGCTCATTCTCGATTGGCAGGCAGTGGAGAACTACAGTGACGGTGAGGCCAACTCGTTCCAGATCTGGATTCCGCTGGCAACCAACCCCACCAGCAGCCCCGACATCTCCTTCACCTACAGTGCAGTAAGCGACGGCGACGGCGGCTTCCTCACGGTTGGCGCCGAGAACCGCTTCGGCAACCGTGGCCAGGCGCTGTACTTCGATGGCGTAGGCACGGCGCCTACTAGCACCACCGAAGTTGACGTTAGTTCGCTCCCCGGTGCACCTGGTGAGACAAAGGTGTTCGGCTTCACCGCGCAGGGGCGGTCGGTCGGTACGTGGACGAACTACGCCGAGTTGACCAGCGATAGCTTCTTCGGCACCTACATCGTTCCGTTCAGCGGCGAGGTTTTGCGTCCGTAAGTCGCTCACTTGTTGGATCGCATCGGACGAGGTGGCGCAGGTTGGCGGTAAAGCCGTCAACCTGCGCCATCTCTTTTTAAATGTCGCCCGCGCCGCCGTTCATCGGTGTCGGCGCCCCGCCGCTTGAGGCGCAGTAAAATGGCTCACGGCCGCGCCCGCTGTGGTAGTTGTAGATGGTGCCGGAGGCGCGCAAACTGATAAAGGCGCCCTCCGTCAAGACTTGCATATAGTTGACGCCCGGCTCGGGGCAGCCGATACTGCCGTCGGGCCAGATAACCGCCTGGGCTTCGATGGTCTCGATTTGATCGGCGGCGATGCTCAGGCGTGCGGCGAGATCGGCTCTGGCCTGATCAACAAGCGGCGCGAGGGCCGGATTGACGTTGGGCGATGTATTCTGCGGGTCTGATGGCCTCTGCGGCATAGCGGAATCCTCCTGGCTTTGATCGCTGTTTGCGGCGGCGGGCGTAGCGGACGGCGTAATTGGCGTCGGTGCGATATTCACCGCTTCGCTGGTCGCGACCACAGGTTGCTCCGCTGGTGCGGTCGCAGGCGCCTGGCCGCAGGCGGCAATCCCGATGGCTGCGCCAAGGCTGAGAATCTGGACGAACATCCGGCCCATGACTGACTCCTTCGACAAGGCCCTAGGAAACAAGAAACAGGTTGCGTTACGGCAATACTATGCCGGAACCGGCACGGCAACATGGACGAATATATGGCTTACCGCAACAGGTTGTTACGCTAAGGACGAATCTCGGCGGCGCATAGTTCCCGCTTTTCCAGATCCGGCGCTGTTGTGGTGTGCAATATCGAGTACGATTTTTATGCATTTTATATAATTGATGCGATCGATTTACTATAGCAGATTGATTTATCAGGGGCGGCAACCTACGCTAAGGCTATGACAGTATCATCAGCACCGATTGAGCTTACCGCGCCGGCTGCGGAACGTGGCTTTCGCCTGACCTGGATCGCGACGGTTGTGTTTTTCGCCGGTTTCTACAGCCTGCTTGAACCACTCACCCGCCACTTGATCGCGGTCGGTTTGAACGACGCCGAGATTGGCCTGGTGTTGGGCAGTTTTGGGATCGCCGCCCTGATCGGCCGGCCCTTCGCCGGGATGCTGGCCGATCGTTACGGCTCCCGTCCGGTGATGCTGGTTGGTGCAGGCGCCTTGCTGATCGGATCGGCGTTTGTGCCGATGGTCGCCGATCTGCCGGGGTTGCTTGGCTTACGGCTGCTGCAAAGTGCCGGCTATGTTGCCTTTACGACTGCCGGAACTGCGCTTGCCGTCAGACTCAGCCCGTCGGATCGCCGGGCCGGGCGGATGGCGATCTTCGGCGTAGCCGCGAATGTTGCAGTAAGCCTGGCGCCGGCCCTTGTGAGCTTCATCCTGCCGCATATCCCGCTGTCGGCGGCATTCTGGCTTGTCGGTGCGTTTGCCGTTCTGGCTGCGATGTTGATCGGGGTTGTTCCGACGGCGCCGGTAATCCATGGCTCCGGCGGCTCCGGCGCACTCCCGGCCCATATCTGGCCGGCGGTGGCGATCACCTTGTGTACGGGTGTCGGGTTCGGGGCGTTCTTTCATTTTGCGCCGATCCTTGCCGAGCGCCGCGGCCCGTACCCGCCCGGCCTGCTCTATACCGCATATGGGTTCGCGATCATCGCGGCGCGTTTTCTTGTGCATCGCCAAATCGACCGGATTTCGACTCGCCATGCCATTGTACTCGCCGCAGTGCTGATGGCTGCCGGCCTGGCATTGGCCGCATTCGGCCTGAGTCTGCCGATCTTATTGATCGCCGTCGCCCTTATCGCCGCCGGCTCGGGGATCGCGCATCCGGCGTTACTGGCTCATCACGCCCGGTTACTGCCGGATTCTCCCGGCAAGGCCAGCGCGATCTTCTATATCGGCTTTGATCTTGGATTGGGCGCGGGCGGTTGGTTGCTTGGTTTGGCATTACAGTTGGGCGGCCTCACGGCGCTGTACCTTTGCGCCCTGGTGGTTGTGGTTCTCGGCGCAATGCTCACTGCGTGGTTGCGCGGGCCTGACGGCAATCACGCCTGACGCGTTGATCGGAGGCTCAGATGCGCGCGTGACGGAAACGTTTCCGGCAGTGGTGGAAACCTTTCCAGACCTGCGTGGTTCACCCGGCCCGGCTGGGTCTTGTATTCTGTAGCCTGAACCTTGAGGAGTGACGGATGAGCTACGACGGAACGACGACGGCGATTCGGCTTGCCGCCGAAACTGATCTGCCCGGCATTCTTGCCATTTACAACGAGGCGGTGCTGTACAGCAGCGCTTCCTACGATCTGGAGCCGGTCAGCCTGGAGGATCGGCGGGCCTGGTACCGAGCGCGGGTCGATGCCGGCTTCCCAGTGACGCTGGCTGAGTTGGATGGGCAAATTGTCGGCTTCGGCAGCTACGGCACATTCCGGGCCAAACCGGGCTACCGCTTCACTGTCGAGCATAGCCTGTATATCGGATCGGCGTGGCGCGGGCGCGGGATCGGCAGCGCCATCCTGGCCGATCTGGTGTTGCGGGCGCGAGCCGCCGGCTATCACGCCATGATCGGCGGCGTGGATTCGGCGAATCAAGGGAGCTTACGCTTTCACCAGGCGCAGGGCTTTGTCGAGATCGGCAGATTGCGCGAAGTCGGGCGCAAATTCGACCGCTGGCTCGATCTGATCTTTGTGGAGCTCATTCTATAGCGGCGCAGCGGCGCAGCGGCGCAAAATCGTGTGCTTCTGCGCCGCAGGTAAACATGAGAAATGGGCGTGGTATAATCGATTCCAATGCTGTGATGATCAACCAGTGTGGATGTGCGATACCGATGGAGGGCTGTACATGGATCGGCGTGTTGTGGTGACCGGAATGGGTGCAGTTAGCCCGCTCGGGTTGAGTGTGCCGGAACTGTGGCAGGGAATCGTTTCGGGGCGCAGTGGCGTCGGGCCGATTACATTGTTCGATCCGACCGGCTTCGATACGACTTTTGCTGCCGAAGTAAAAGGCTTCGACCCGACGCAGTATATGGATCGGAAAGAAGCGCGCCGCACCGACCGCTTTGTGCAGCTTGCGCTCGCCGCTACCCAGGAGGCGTTGCGCACGTCGGAGCTTGAGATTACGGCCGAGAATCGCGATGAGATCGGCGTGTTTGTGGCGAGCGGTATCGGCGGCATCGGCACACTGAGTGAACAACTCGACGTGCTGCGTTCCCGTGGCCCCGGCCGCATCAGCCCCTTTCTCATCCCGGCGATGATTACGAATCTTGCCGCCGGCCATGTTTCGATCGCAACCGGCGCGCGCGGCCCAAGTTACTGTATCACCTCGGCCTGCGCCAGTTCGGCCCATGCGATCGGCGAAGCCGCTGAGACGATCCGTCGGGGTTGGGCGCGGGCGATCATTGTTGGCGGTAGCGAGGCCAGTGTTGCGCCGATCGGTGTGGCCGGCTTTAATGCGATGCGCGCCCTGTCCACCCGCAATGATGATCCGTCTACCGCCTCGCGGCCGTTCGATGCCGAGCGCGATGGATTTGTGATGGGTGAGGGTGCGGCGATGTTGATCCTGGAAGATATGGAGCACGCCCAGGCTCGCGGCGCCCGGATCCTGGCCGAGGTTGTCGGTTATGGCGCAACCTCCGATGCCAACCATATCACGAATCTGGCCGAAGACGGCGAGGGTGTGGCCCGCGCGATCCACCTTGCATTACGGCGCAGCGGCCTGCAAGCCGCCGATGTCGATTATATCAATGCGCACGCCACCAGCACTCCGGCCGGTGATCCGGTTGAGACGGCGGCGATCAAGCGGGTATTCGGCGGACGAGAAAGTGCGCCGCCGGTGAGTGCCAGTAAGTCGCAGTTCGGGCATTTGCTCGGCGCAGCCGGCGCAATCGAGACGATCGTGAGTATCATGGCCATGCAGCACAACACCTTGCCGCCGACGATCAATCTCGCTCAGCCCGACCCGGCTTGCGATCTGGATTATGTGCCGAATGAAGCTCGCCCGGCCCAACTCGACGTTGTTCTGAGCAACTCGTTCGGCTTCGGCGGCCACAATGTGTGTCTGGCTTTGCGGCGCATATGACGAGTGAGCTTGAACAAGTGGTCGGTGTGCCATTCAACGATGAGCGATTGCTGCAAAGCGCGTTTATCCACCGATCATACAAGCACGAGCATCCGCAGCGCTGTGTCGGCCTGGATGCCAATGAGCGATTGGAGTTTTTGGGCGATGCCGTGCTGAACTTTCTTACGGCTGCGCTGCTCTACAAGCATTTTCCCGATCGCAGCGAAGGCGATCTAACCCATTTCCGTGCGGCCCTGGTTAAAACTTCCACCCTGGCCGGTTTTGCCCGTTCGCTCGATTTCGGCGCCCAGATCAAGATCAGTCGCGGCGAAGATACGCCGCTGTCGCGCAATCGGCCCGCCCTGCTCGCCGATGTCTTCGAGGCCGTGATCGGCGCGATCTATCTCGATCAGGGGCTCGATGGGGTGCGTGGATTTGTGTTACCGTTCCTTGAACGACAGATTGCCGCGATTGAAGCCGGCGAGGTTGAGATCGATTATCGGACGCGCCTCCAGGAGCATGCCCAATCCCACCATGGCTTTACGCCCAGCTACCGAACTGTGGAAGTGCGCGGCCCCGACCATCAGCGTGAATTTACGCTGGAGGTGTTGGTAGGCGACGAAGTGCTCGGGGTGGGAAGCGGCCCAAGTAAGCAGGCTGCCGCACAGGCGGCGGCCCGGATGGCGCTCCAAAAACTTTCCGGCGCCTGATGCCGTTGTGGGCAGTTGCGGTTGCCGGAGCCGTTGAAGGAGTACAAAGGCGCTATGGCCTGATCTGAGTAAGTTGCCGCTTCTCACGTTGATCTTAGTGAGCGACCGGTATGGGCCGGTGCGTCTCAGGATGGGCGGCACGTTATGCGGTTCTTTGTTACTGGGGGCGTTGGGTATCTTGGCAGGGTGGTGATCCGCCACGCCGTGCTCGCCGGCTACACGGTCGGTGCGAGTTATTTCAGTGCGCCACCCGATCCCGATGAACGAATCATCTGGGCACCACTCGATGTGCGCGATTCGATCGCCGTCGAAGAGACTCTCGATCAGTTTGCTCCCGATGTGGTCATCCATACTGCATTTCGCCAGAGCGGCGCCGATCTGATGGCGACGACTGCCGATGGAGCCGGGTATGTGGCCCATGCGGCAGCGGCGATCGGCGCACGCCTGATCCATATGTCCAGCGATGTGATCTTCGACGGTGAACACGTAGGCGCCTACACGGAAGACGATCCGCCGGCGCCGATCAGTCCCTATGGCGAAGCGAAAGCACAGGCCGAGGCGCTGGTAATGGCCATTCATCCCGATGCGGCAATTGTGCGTACTTCGCTGATCTACGGCTTTAATCCGATCGATCGTCAGACACGTTTCGCAGTAGAGATTGCTTCAGGCGAACGCAACGACCGGCTGTTTCAGGATGAGTACCGCTGTCCGATCTATGTGGAAGATTTAGCTGCGGCCCTGGTCGAACTTGCCGCGATCGAGTATCGCGGGGTGCTGCATATTGCCGGGGCCGAGGCGGTAAGCCGCTATGAACTTGGTGAATTGATGGCCCGGGCTTGCGGCTATGATCCGGCCCATATTCCGGCCGGCTTGAGCGCCGAAAGCCCTATTCCACGGCCACGGAATTGTGTCCTTGCGATTTCGCGTGCCGGCCGGTTGTTGCAAACCCGGCTGCGAGGAGTGCGCGAAGTGCTGCGCGACCTTGGTCGCCCTGTAGAGTAGTTCCAACCTCGCACCGCTGCAACGCCAGGAGCTGCACAATGAGTCATACGCCTGAGATGATCATCTCGCTGATCGCCGATCTCTGTGGTTCTGACGAGTTCCGCCGTACTCAGGCCTCTTTCGCCCTCGGTGTGCTCGGCGAGCCGGCCGTTGGGCCGTTGACTGAGTTGCTGAGTTCGCCCGATTCGGAAACCCGCAAACGGGCGGCCTGGGTTTTGGGGGTCGTTGGTGCGCCGGCATTGCCGCGGTTGCTCGAACTTGCCGAAGGTGACGACGAGCATATGCGGATCGAGGCGATCCGGGTGCTCGGCGTGGTCGGCGAGGCGCGCGCGCTCAATCGGCTGTTTATTGGCCTGGCTGATCCTAATCCGCGGGTGGCCGCACGCGCAGCCCGCGCGATCGGCAAGATCGGCGATACGCGGGCCTATCATGCACTGATCACTGCGTTGCGGCATCCGAAACCTGATGTCCAGTTTGAAGCCTGTCGGGCGCTGGTCGATTTGCGGATTATTGAAGCGATCCCGGCCTTACTTGAGCTTGCGACGATCGAGGATGTCCGTACTTCGTGGGGTGCTTCGGTTGCCGAGGCGGCTGAACGGGCGGCGGCTGAATTAGCAAGTTTCGCCAACGAACCGATTCGCGATAGTGACTTCGAGCGGGCCAGCCGGCTGTTGCGTGAACAACATTTCACCGGCGAGGATGCGTAGGGGCCGTAGATGGCGCATATGCGCCACCTATGGCCGATCGCTGATCGTGCCGCGCACAATATATTCGACGTATTCCGCGATATTGGTCGCCCGATCGGCGAATCGTTCGAGGTTGTGGCCGATCCAGAGGACATAGGTGCCGGGGATCACATGCTCCGGCGCCTGTTGCATTAAGCCGGTTGTATATTTGAAGAGCGCATCGTACTGCTGATCCACCTGATCATCGTGGTGTTTGAGGCGCAACCCGATCTCAGCATTGCGGGTTGTGAGTGCATCCAAGGCATCGTGGAGCATGGCCCGCCCCTCGGTTGCCATGGCATCCAGGCGATCACAAAGATCGGCCGGTAATGGTTGTTCGGCCCGAATAACCAGGCGCGCAATACCCTCGGCATAATCCCCGATCCGTTCCAACTCGTTGGCACAAGGATAAACGAGGTGAGCAGGCGCAGATCACGGGCAACCGGCCCTTCGCGGGCGATCAGACTGGTTGCGTGGTCGGTCAGCTCGGTTGCGGCATCGTCGATTGCATTATCGTCATGGATGATTGCGCGAGCCTCGTCAGGAGCATGCTGGCGTAGTGCCCACATCGTGCGTTGCATCGAGTGCTCACATAAGCGTCCCAACGCCAAAAGTTCTTGTTCCAGCAAACTCAGTTCATGCCGATAATGGCGGCGCATCGATCCTCCGGGTGCTGTGCGGATGGTCGTTTTGGGTACTATAACACGCGAATGCCGCAAGCGCGCGGCTTGCGGCATTCGCATGATTAGCGCAACAATGGCCAGTACCGGTCGGCCTCCGTCCGTCGCGGGTTTATAACGGCCTTAAGGCCGTCACAGGGCGATGTGCGCCGGAGACGTACGGACCGCTTGAGCGTCCTAGGTCTTTTTAATCGGCGGCAACTGTGCCGACCATGCGCCCGCGTGCGGGGAACGGCAAGCAGAAACCGTGCTCGGCGTCGAGCAGCATTTGCTCGCGCGTGGTTCCCGACTCCACAAGTTTCTGGGCAACCGCCAGAGCCAACAGGGCGTCAACGGCATTTACCGGCGCCGGCTCACCATTTGCAACCGCCCGCGCGAAAGCCGTAAGTTCCTCGCGCAGCGGCTCACGCTTGGCAACCTTGTAGCGGATCATGCGACCTTCGCTCACGCCCATCACCGCCATCTCCGGCCACTCGCCGGTGGCACTGTCGTTCTCGTACAGGGTCAGATCCTGGGTGAGATAGTTGGCCACAAACATGCCGCGCTCGCCGATCACCGACAATTCACGCACCTTCGCCGGCGACAGCCAGTTGATATCGAGCACGCCGATCACATCATTCTCGAAGCGCAACATCGCCGAAAGCAAGTCTTCGTGATTGGTGTGCAGCCGGCGCCCGATCTCGGCATGCAGCCGCGAGATTGTCGAGCCGGTCAGGTAATGCATAATATCCAGATCGTGGGTGGCGAGGTCGATCACCACGCCGACATCTTTGATCCGGCTGGGGAAGGGGCCGATCCGGCGCGCGAGATTTGATAAACCTGGCCGAGTTCACCGGCGTCGAGGCAGCGCTTCAGGGCGCGGATTGCCGGGTTAAAGCGCTCGATATGACCTACCGTCAGCATCACTTTGTGCTTCGCCGCCAGATGGATCAGATCGGCGCCCTCATTCAGGGTGGCGGCGATCGGTTTCTCGACCAGCACCGGTACACCGGCCGCGATCACATCGCGCGCCACCACAAAATGCATCTCGGTCGGCACCACTACCGAGACGAGATCGGGCTTTTCGCGCTGCAACATCTCGTGGTAGTCGGTGTATGTGTTCACATGGTAGCGCTGCTGGAAGAAGCTCAAACTTGCTTCAGAAACATCAGCTACGCCAACCAGGGCAACATCGTCCATATCAGCGAAAACGCGGGCATGATTGCGGCCCATGCTGCCCCCACCGATAACGGCCGCTTTAAGTGATGCGCTCACAGTAACCTCCCTAAGATGAATGCAGAATGGTTGCGGTGGGTTCCACGTTCTGTGGGGCGCACCCTAGTACGCGCCGCGACCGAAAACCACCGCCGGGATGGTGCGGAACAAGATTTGTAAGTCGAGCCAGATCGAGTGGTTACGGATATAGTGCATATCCAGGCGTACGCGCTCTTCGTACGACAGATCGCTGCGCCCGCTCACCTGCCACAGGCCGGTCAGGCCGGGCTTCACCGTGGCGAGGTTGAACTGCCATTTGCCGAACTTCTCCAACTCGGCGGCGGTGATCATACGTGGGCCGATCAAGCTCATCTGGCCAAGCAGCACATTCGCCAGTTGGGGCAGTTCGTCGATGCTGTATTTGCGCAGCAACACACCGATCTTCGTCACCCGCGGATCATCCTTCAGCTTGCCTTCACGATCCAGTTCTTCGCGCTGTTCGGGCGACAAACGTGCATCGCCGTCGCGGTGCATTGTGCGAAACTTAAAGGCATCGAAGGGCGTCCGGCCCTGCCCGACTACACGGCGGCGATAGAAGACCGGGCCACCGTCTTCGCGCTTGATCATGATTGCGATCAGCATGAAGAGCGGGCTCAGGGCCAACAAGGCCAATCCCGCCACCAGATAATCCAGGATCGTCTTCAAGATGTAATGCACGCCGGTGATGCGGGTTTTGTTCAGGACAACCAGCGGCACGCTGCCTTCTTCACGTACGCGCACTCCGGTGGTAAGCAATTCAAATACACCGGAGGCCAGGCGTACCTCAACATCGCGTAGGGCATCGAGGGCGGCATAGATACCGAGCAAGCGCTCGCGGGTGATCGAGGTATTGGCGATCACCACCACATCGACCCGTTGTGATGCCACCAGGGCGTGGAAGCTGCCTGAACGACCGATCACCGGCACGCCGGGAACCGGCTCGCTGCCGATCGGCAGATAATCGTCGATAAAGCCGAGGATCTGGGCGCCCGAGCTGGACGACTCGCGGAGTTGTTGGGCAACGGCGACACCCTCAGGGTTGGCGCCGACGATCATTGTGCGGTCGAGAAAATGGCCGGCCTTGCGCTGGATATAGACGATCCGGCGTGCACCGAAGCGAGCGGTGATACCGGCGGCGACAATAAACAGCCAGGAGCCGAGCAACCAGCCGCGAGACCACAAAATCGGGCTGGATAAAGCTGGTGAACATCACCAATACCACGCCCATTGTGGCGGCATTGAAGAAGTTTGCATATTCGGTTGTGCCGCCGAGCAGATTGACGCGGTCGTAGCAGCCGTAAATCTGGAAGAGCGCCAGGTAGCCGGGAACGAGTGCCAATGCCAGGAGGGTGTAAAAATGCAGCGAAACGAACGCATCGGCCTGGAAGATCTGTAAGTCCAGCTGAAACCGCAACCAGTATGAGAGCCCGAAACCCAGGCCAACCACCAGGGCATCGATGATTAACAAACTTATAACCAGATTGCGATGCTCGCGCTGACGGGCAGCAATGCGTGGTTGGGCAGCTGCGACGTAGTTTTCTGAAATGCTCATGATAAGCTCCCCCGTCTTTGTTCTCTCCCAACGCGGCTGTGGTAATGGTTGTCTGTGCGGCGGTCACCCCTCCCCTGGGTAACCGCGCATAGGAATGCCGCAGCTCTCCCCTTCTGCGGCATTCCTCGGCTAGTCGGCTGCTGGGGCCGGCACGAGAGCGGGCAATGAATGCCCCTGGCCGGCAGGCCGCAGCGCGGCGACAATCGCCTGAGCCGCGTGGCCTGCATGTGCCACAACCGATTCGCCGTTGGTGAGCTGGGGGTAAATTTGTGCAGCGTTGGCCAGGAATAGCCCCGGCACTTCGCTTACGATCGGCGGCACATCGTCGGTACATCCGACCGGATGCAACGGCTCGACGTAGCGTTCGCGACCGATACGAACCGCTGCAATATCCCCCTCGCGCAGATCCGGGAACATCTGGAGTAACTGCGCGCGGAAGCGTCCGATCAATTCGTCGTCGCTCATGCGAGCGTACGAACTGCCGGCGCCGACATATTTCGGTAGATAAACCAGGTGGTAACCGCCGCTGTACTGCGGATCGATCAAGTTCGTGGTTTCGATGACACCGGTAAATGGGATGCGTGAATCGGTGATGTTCAAGGTGTAATAGGGCGATAGCCGTCGCCGCAGGGCAACCGTCACACACACAATTCCCAGATACTCATTCAGCCGGCCCCAACGCTCGTGCTGGCCGGCAAATTCGCGCGGCAACAATCGCTGCGCCACCGGTGTCTGTGTGGTGATGACGACACCGTCGCCATTTAACGTCTGGCCATCGACCGTCAAACCGTTGATGCGGCCGTGTTGCGCCCGTACATGCTCGACGGTAGCGCCAAGGTTGATTGTGCCGCCGCGCTTGATGATATCGGCGGCCAGAGCCTGGATGAGTTGCATATAGCCGCCCTCCAGGAAGCACATCAATTCGCGCGAACCCTTGTCGTGGGATGAAGTGGTACGCACCAGGCGCGACCAGATGTATGTCGCCGGCACTTTTTCAAAACCGCCGTCGAATTTAGCCCGCAGCAGCGGCTTCCAGATCGTCTCCATCACGCGCTCGCCACTCAGGCCATGCAACCACTCCAACACCGGGATCTGCTCCAGAGCGCGCCAATCGCGGACGCGCGCGCAGCCAGGATTGTGTAGGCCAGACGCCCCCGGTCGATCATGTTGAGCGGCGGGAAGCGCAGGAACTCCAGCGGTGAACTCATTGGGTAGGTGCGACCGCCGTGGTAAAACCCCATGCGCGTGGCGCGCATATGCAGCGCATTGCGCAGGCCAAGCTCCTCGATCAAGCTCATCAGGGTGGCGTCGCTGGACAGAATTGCGTGGTAGTAGCGATCATACTCGACCCCGCCGAGTTCATCGAGCCGGCTGCGGCCCATGAGCCCGCCAAGCTGGGTGGCGCGTTCCCAAATGCGCACGTGTAGGCCCTGCTTCAAGAGATTGCGGCCAAGCACCAATCCGCCAATCCCGCCGCCTACAATGTCGATGGTCGTCATCGCCGGTTCTCCTCTGGTTCCTAGTTGATTGCCGCAGTGTAGCAAGCCGGCTTAAATGCTCAATGAAGGTTCGCCGCTCATGCGATGACAGAACTGTTAATCTGTTAAAAAGGCCAGAGATGAACACTATTCATCTTCGGCCTTCTAAACAGGTGAACAGCCTGTTATATCTGCGATCAATTGACGGAAAGTCTTTACAGTTTAACTTCTGGCAACCAGAACAACCCCGAGGCAGATGACAATCATGCCCATCACGCGCGACAGGCTGATCCGTTCGCCCAGCATGAGCCAGGATGAGAAGAAGATCAATACATAACTCAGGCTGGCAAAGGGGTAGGCGTAGCTGAGATCGACCCGATTCAGGGCCAGCAGCCAGAAGAAAATGCCGCTCACATAGACAAACAGACCGCCTACTACCCAGGGTGATGTGGCCATGCGTAAAACGATACTCGGCACGGCGGCCATGCTGATCTCCAGGCTCCCCATCTGCGACATGCCGACTTTGAGCAGGAGCTGGCCGGCGACGCCGGTGAATGCGGGGATAATCAAAAGCGCCAGGGTGAGCCACATCGGGTTGATTCCTTTCGTCGCCGCAGGACTGGTTACTGAGTGTTGCATAGGGTATTGTGGTGGTTGATGTAGTTCGGGCACGGCCCGCGTATCATCGACCATAGTTAAGCGGCTTTCAGGTAGGCGGCCATAGCTTCGACGGCCCGGGCGGCCGCACCTTCAGCCAGGAGCGGGCGGGCGCTGCGCAGGCGATCAAGCGCCGCAGGGTTGAGCAATTCCGCCGCGTGGGCCAGGATCGTTTCGCGGCGGTTGCCGACCAGCACATTGAAGCCGGCATCGACCAGGTAGCGCCACTCGGTTTCGTTGCGCAACACCAGGGCCGGCGTATTCATCACCGCCGCCTCTTCCTGCAAGCCGCCCGAATCGGTGAGCAGGGCCATGGCGCCGCCCACAAGCGCGAGCATGTCGATATATCCCAGCGGCTCGATCACGCGTACATGTGGCCCAAACACCAGATTCTGTTGCTGCATTGCCGCACGGGTGCGCGGATGCAACGGCAAGATAACCGGGTGCTTTGCGGCCAGTTCATCGATCGCGGCGAGAATGCCGGGCAGCACAGCGGGGATGGTATTCTCCGCCCGGTGCAAGGTAAGCGTCAGGTAATCGCCTGCCGTCAGTTCCAGTTGTTCCAACAGTTGTGAGTGCCTGGTAAGCACGCCGGCGCGCAGCGCCGCATCTACCGCAGTGGAGCCGACCACTCGGATCTTTGCGTCCGGCAGGCCTTCGTTGCGCAGATGATGTTCGGCATCGCCGTCGGCGGCCAGCAGCAGTGTGCTCAGGTGATCGACAACGATCCGGTTCATCTCCTCGGGCATGTTGCGGTTGAACGAGCGCTCGCCGGCCTCCAGATGCGCTACCGGAATACCGAGCTTGGCCGCGCATAATCCGCCTGCCAGGGTGGTATTCGTGTCGCCCTGTACCAGCACCATATCGGGGCGCTCGCTGAGCAAAATCGGTTCCAACCGCATCAGCATAGTGCCGGTCTGGGCGCCATGTGGTCCGGAGCCGACCGCAAGCATGTAGTCGGGCGTGGGCAACTGCAACTCGCTGAAGAAGCGAGCATCAAGCTCATAGGCGTAGTGTTGGCCGGAATGCACAAGCACGTGGTGAAAACGCTCGCTGAGCAGTGGGATAAGCGGTGAGAGTTTGATGATCTCAGGTCGGTACCCAGCAGCGTGAGAATCTTGGTCATGAGCTGATGCCTTTGGCTGGATGATGGAACGCAGCAGGCTGCATCCGGTACTACGATGGCGATGACTTGGCGCGTATGGTTTGGTTTACGCGCCGGTGGGCAGGATATTAAGCCGGCGCAACAATACTTTCGACTGGAAACGCAAATGCGAGCGGGTGATCTGCAAGACGCGGGCCTTTGATTGGCCGTAGCGGCGTACACGCAGCACCGCCGGCAGTTCGGCCACGCGGTAACCTGCCAGAAGCGCACCGACCATCAACTCCGTCACCATCAGGAAGCCGTTGGCGTTGGTGTTGATGTGGTCGATCACCTTGCGGCGATAGGCCCGGTACATTGCGGTGTAGGTGTGCAGATGCGGATTAACCAGCAGCCGATACAGGAATGAGGCGCCCTGGCTGAAGAACAGGCGGTAGGCCGGCACGCCGTCAACGCCGCCTGCGGGGTGGTACGGCGAAGCGGTGACAATATCGATGTCGGGGGTCAGCCGGTCGAGCAGATCGGGAATGGTGTCGAACGGATAGGTGCCGTCGCTATCGGTGGTGATAACAATCTCGCCGCTTGCATGTGCGAAGCCGGTGCGGAGTGCCGCCCCCAGGCCGCGATTATGTTTGTGGCGAACAATGGTCAGGTTCTGCCACCCGGCAAAGGCGGCGGCGATTATGTCGGCGGTATTGTCGCTACTGCCGTCATCGACAATAATCAACTCAAACGGCCCACGTCGCTCCAACTCAGCATGAATACGCCCGAGTTGTGCGCGCATCTGCGACACACTTTCGGCTTCGTTGTAGCAAGGGATCACAATCGACAGTCGCATAGCACACACTCCTCCTTCAATTGCCGTGGCGTCACTGCATTCGAAAGTAATACGGAACGCTTGGATGCCAGGAACAGTGCAAAGGCATATCAGGTGTGGCAATTATGCGTACGCCCTATGAATGGGCGATGAAAGAAGCGCCGGTATTTCGGTGACAGTCGTGTTAATCACGCCCGTGATCTGTCTGCGGCAGGTATGCTTCAGGCGCCATGTCGCGCCGCTTCACGGCTCCAGTTGCACGCCGTAGTAGCGCTGGAAAAACACCACCAGTTCGTGGGCGAGCGGATCGCCGTGGGTTGTGGCGCGGTTGGTGGTGAGATCGAGGGTTGGTACACCGGCTGGAGCTGTGTAATCGCTGCGACAGTTCAGAAAGACGGCTCGGGTTCCGGGCGGTATCTGCGGCTGATCACCTTTGGAAGGCACAATCGCAATTCGATACAGGTTGCGGCGATAGCGCAGATCGACGCCGCTGCTGCTTACGCTGCTCTTGATGCCCTGAACGCGCTCCAGCCCAACTTCGGCGAAGTGTTTGAGCATCTGCCCGGCCAGGCTGTCGAGGCGGCGCGGGCCGACATTCCGGCGCAGCTTGTCGATGCTGGTCGTCTGTGTGGCCGGATTGCCTTCCATCACCGCTCCCGAGGGTACAGTGCCGGCGATCACACTGCGCGAGTTGACGAACACCTGATCGCCGATACTGACGCCGGGATTGAGAAAGACGCCCGCCGCACACCAGACGTAATCGCCCAATGTTACCGGCCCGAAGCGCACCCAGTAGCCTTCGGTGTAGGGCAAGAACGAGCCATGGGTGTACACCATACAGCGGGCGCCCAACGCACTGTAGCGGCCGATGGTGATATCTTCGTCGCAGTTGATCAAGCATTGCGGGCCGATATAACTATGCGCTCCAAGGCGCAATCCGGCCGAGCCGTACACCAGATTAAAACTGCTGATGATCGCACGGGCGCCGAGACTCAGTTCGCCGTCGCAACTGATGATCGTCAGGGCACGAATGGCACTTCCGTCGCCAAGGGCGATCCGGCGGGCTTTCAAGGTTGCAAACCAGCCGATATGAACATTCCGGCCGATCTGCGCGCCGCAAAACACCCGCAAGATCCAGGGTTTCAGCGGCGGCGGTGCGACGAACAGCAGCATAAAAATCAGCCTGCGCATCAACTCAAACCCTCCGAAGCTCGCTCAATCGCCGCCTGCCGATTGATCCAATGGGTGGCAATATCGCATGGCCGGGCCAGCCAGACATCGCCGCGCGCGCCGAGGTAGCTGAAAAGCCGGCTATAGGTCGCGCGCCAATCGGGGAACAGGGCGTCGTCATAGACATAATCGTGAATGTCGATCAGCATCAGGCCACCCTGGTCGATCGCCCGATCGGCCAGATCGCGCAGCAAAGCATCGCGTTCGCCGGGGTTTTCGGCGCAGCGCAGAAACACATGCGCATCCATCCAGCCGGTCGGCAGTTGCAGGGTGCGCAATGCCCGGCGCTCGCCGTGATGGAACGGCAGGTACGGCCAGGAACTGCCGCGCCGCCAACCAAGATAGCGATCGTGGGTTAGTGACGAATCGTACAGCAAGCCGGCCCGCTCGTGGGCGAGTAAGGTCGCCTCGGGATTGCCCGGATGCATGTGGTAATAGTGGTGCCGATTGCCGATCACGGTTGTGCCGGCGGCGGCTTCCAGCAGCGCCCGTTCGGCGGCGATTCCGTCGGGGCGCTCGTAGGCGCGGTAGCTGGCGTGCAGCCCGACTTCCCAACCGGCGGCGGCCAGATCGTGCAGCAGCCGGCGAAAGTGGGGCGCTTGAATATCGTAGAACGGGTCGGGCGTGCCAAGGGCGTATTCGGGCAATGAACCGCGGCGCGGCACGAA
>JAAUQO010000326.1 GCA_012032775.1 Oscillochloris sp.
CCAACCCTTCGAGCGGATGTTCGGGGCGCAGTTTGTAGGCCAGATCCGTCAATTGCTGATACAACACCGTCCAGAAGCGCTCACGACTCGGCTCGGGCGAGCGGGTAAGTTGTTGTTCCACGGAACGCAATCCTCGTACTGTGATCGTCGGTCGCTATGTTGAGTGTGCAGGATTCGTGCCAGGCTATGGGTGTACCCGCCTGAAACCCCGGCACGGATCTTGCAAATGAAGATGACGATATCTGCGCAAAAAGCAAGATCTTAGGAGTCCGAGGGCGCACCGGCGACCGCCTTCGCACCAGGCCTCGCTCCACTAGCCCACAGAGGTTGTGTGCTCTACGCATTTTCATCGCTGCTCCGCACGCCGCACCGGTCGGCTGCATTGCGTTACAGCGCAGCGGTAACGGCGATCGCAGTTGCGCTGCTGGTTTCGATGCTGTTACGGCCACTGGTTGTGCAAAACCCCTTTATCTTCTTCTTCGCCGCGATCGCCTTTAGCGCCGCCTACGGCGGATTTGTCCCAGGGTTGCTTGCCACGGCGTTGGCCGTGCTCTGCACCAACTTCTTCTTCCTGCCGCCCATCTACAGTTTTACAATCGCCCTGTCTGATCTGTTGCGGTTGGCGGTATTTGCCGCCGTCGCCCTGATTATCAGCAGCCTGAGCGACACCCTGAGCCGCACACAGCAGATTGCTCAGGCCCAGAGTGAACATTTTCGCGTCACCCTCCTGAGCATCGGCGATGCCGTGATCGTCACCGATACCGGGGGGCGGATCACATTTATGAATGCCGTCGCCGAAAAGCTGACCGGCTGGAGGATTGATGAAGCGCGGGGCCGACCGATTGAGCTGGTGTTTCGGCTGATCAATAGCCGGACCCGCCGGCCGATCCCCTCGGCGGCAACCCAAATCTTGCAAGACGCCACGGGCAGCCTGACGGAACACAGCATTTTGCTCGACAAACACGGGCGCGAGCTGCCGATCGACGACAGCGGCGCACCGATCCGCGATGCCGCCGGGCAACTGATCGGCGTGGTACTGATTTTCCGTGATGCGAGCGAGCGCGAAACGGCCGAAGCCGCACGCGCCGAGTTGCTGGCGCGTGAACAGGCAACCCGGGTCGAAGCCGAGCATGCCCGCGAACAGATGGCATTTCTGGCCGAAGCAGGCGCCATCCTCAGTCGCTCGCTCGACTATGCCGTGACTCTGCAGCAGGTGGCAAGCCTGGCGGTGCCGCGCATCTGCGACTGGTGCGCCGTGGATCTGATCGTCGGCCCGGATCGGCTCCAACGCATGGCGACGGTGCATAGCGACCCGGCCAAGATCGCTCTGGCCGAAGAACTATTCCAGCGCTACCCACCCCTTCCCGATGCGCCGGGTGGATCGTGGCAGGCGATCCAGCAAAAGCAGGTTCAGTTGCACTCCGAGCTAGATGATGAACTGCTGAGCCAGATCGCACAGGACGACGAACACCTGGCGCTGCTGCGGCAGGCCCAGATCAGGGCGATCATCTTCGCACCACTGCTCGGCGATGATCAGGTGCTCGGCGTGCTAACCCTGGTGATGGCCGAGTCCGGCCGGCGTTACCGCAACGAAGATGCGGAACTGGCACTGGCCCTTGGGCGACGGGCGGCCCTGGCGATCGAAAAAGCCCAGATCTATGCCGCTGAGCAGCAAGCCAGGGTTGCCGCCGAACAACTCGCCGACCGAATCGGGCGCCTACAAACGGTGACGGCGGCCCTGGCGGCGGCCCCACAGCCGGAGGATGTCGCCCGGGCCGTTACCGAGCAGTGTATCCAGGCCCTCGGCGCCTGCGCCAGTGCGATTGTGACCTACGATCCCCGGCGACGTACCCTGAAGCTCTTACATGCCAGCGGCTACGGCCAGGCATTTATCGACTGGGCAGAGTTCTCGGTCGATGGGCCGTACCCATTCAGCGACGTTGTCCGTAGCGGCGAGCCGGTTTATGTGCCTTCGCGCGAGGCATTTCATCATCGTTATCCGGAGCTTGCCGCTGCGCCGATGATCACCGAGGCGGCCACATACCTGGCGCTGATCGTCGATGGCAAGCCGATCGGCGGCATGAGCATCGGCTTTCCCGATCAGCGTAACCTCGACCCCGATGAACGCACCTTTCTAGAGGCGCTGGCCTCACAATGCGCCCAGGCCCTGGAGCGCGCCCGGCTCTTCGCCGCCGAACAACAGGCCCGCGAACGGCTGGCATTCCTGGCCGAAGCAAGCACCCAACTGAGCGAGAGCCTGGATTACAACCAGATTATGGCGCAAACCGCCCGGATCTGTGTGCCGCGCCTGGCCGACTGGTGCGTGATCGAGACACCCGGCGACAACGGAATGCTGGTTACGGAAACGATCGCCCATACCGATCCGGCCAAAGAACAATGGGCGCGTGAACTGCGCGCCCGCTACCCGGTTCGGAGCGATGCACCAATCGGCGCTGCTGCGGTGATCCGGAGCGGCCAGGCCCAGTTGTACCCCGACATCTCCGATCAGATGATCGCCCAGGCAACCGACGATCCGGAAGAACGACGCTTGCTGCAATCCATCGGCTATCGCTCGATCGTCGTGGTGCCGCTGCGCAGCCATGCGCGCATCATCGGCACCCTGGCACTGATCAGCAGCCACGAATCCAACCGGCGCTATACCGAAGATGATGTTGTTTTCGCCGAAGAGTTGGCCCGCCGCGCGGCACTGGCGATCGAAAATGCGACCCTTTACGGCTCGGCCCAGGAGGCGCGCAAGGCCGCCGAAGAGTCAGCCGGCCGGATCGCCCGCTTGCAACATGTGACGGCGGCCCTCAGCACAACTGTGTTGCCGGAGCAAGTCGCGGAATTAATGGTACGAGAGGGATTAGAGGCGGCCGGCGCCGATGCCGGCGCCGTGTACTTGATCAGCGCCGATGGCCTGATGTGGGAGGCGGTCAGTTTTCACGGCTACCCGCCCGAACTGGTGCCGCGCCATGTGCGCGTGCCGATCGATCGGGCCGGGCCGCTCACCGATGCGCGAAAGAGCAAAAGGTTAGTGCTTGTGGAGACCCCTGGCGAGTTGTTGGAGCGCTGGCCGCAACTGGCCCAGGCTCAGGCCCAAGCCGGCGACGCCGCGATCGCCGCAGTTCCACTGCTGCTCGATCAAACGGTGATCGGGGTTTTGAGCGTCGCCTTCCGGCAGCCCCGCCGCTTCAGCACCGACGATCGCACCTTCCTGGCCGCTTTGGGCCGTCAGTGCGCCCAGGCCCTCGATCGAGCCAGGCTTTATGCCGCCGAACATAACGCCCGCACCGCAGCGGAAGAGGCGATCCTGCTGCGCGACCGCTTCCTCTCAATCGCCTCGCACGAGTTGAAAACACCCCTGACATCGCTCTTACTCCAGACCCAGTTGCTCCAGCGGCGGGTCGATCAAGCCGGATTACTGCCGGAGCGCGAACAACAAACCTTGCAGACGGTCGCCAATCAGGGCCGGCGGCTGGAACGAATGGTAAGCACACTGCTCGACATCTCGCGGATCGAACGCAACCAACTCGCGATCAGTGTCGAGCCGGTCGATCTGTGTGCATTAGTCAAGCGCATAGCCGGCGAGATCCAGCCGACCAGCGAGGTGCATCGCATAACCTGTCTTACCGGCGAGACGGAACTACTGGTGGCGGGCGATGAATTACGCCTCGAACAGGTGGTGCAGAATTTGATCCAGAATGCGATCAAATATAGCCCCGCTGGCGGCCCGATCGAGCTGGTGGTCGAGCGCCACGAATCACAAGTCTGTGTTACTGTATATGACAGAGGAATCGGGCTCCCCGAAGATGCGCTGCCGCAACTATTCGAGCGCTTTTATCGCGCACCGAACGCCGACCCGAGCCAGATCAGCGGGTTGGGGATCGGACTCTATATCGTACGCGAGATTGTTCGTCTCCATGGCGGTAGTGTCAGTGCGGCCCGCCGAACCGACGGCCAGGGCGGGAGTAGTTTCAGGGTGTGCTTGCCGCAAGCATAGCCCAGGTAAAGAGTAGAACAACGCCCTAGCCAAAATGGGTGCTCGGTTGCGCAAACCCATGGGCGCAGCGCCCGGAAACAGTAGGTACAGTCCCGGTGTTCAGCATAAGGGAAGCGGAAGTGAGCGACTCAGGTAATCTTCAGCAAGCAGCGCCATACATCCTGGTGCTTGATGACGACGCAGCAATACGCGAAGTGCTTAGCGAAGTATTGGAAGAAGAGGGCTATCAGGTGAAAAGCGCCGCCAACGGGCGCGAGGGCCTGCAAATATTGCGTGCCAATGATGGCTCGGCCGGGCTGATTTTGCTCGATCTCATGATGCCGATCATGAACGGCTGGGATTTCCGGGCGCTTCAACTGCAAGATCCGGCCCTCGCAACAATCCCGGTGGTTGTGCTCTCGGCCGATCGCGATATCCGGCTCAAAGCGGCCTCGATCAGCGCCCACGACTACCTGGCCAAGCCGGTCGATCTGAATGTGCTGGTAGAAGCGGTACGACGCCACTACCCCAATAGTGGTGAGCAAACCCCTTGAGCCTGAATGGCTCGTCCAGGGTGACGCCCAGCAATGCCGCCAGCAGCATCGCCAGCATGATCGAGCCGGCCACATAGACGCTGCCGACCAGCACGGCGACGGCCAGGTCGCGCGCGATGCAGAGCGGCCAACGGGTCATAGATGCTTACCTTTAGGCTTGGGCAGCTTACAACATCTCGCTCACGATCCACAGTGTAGGCAAGTCGGCAATAGGCGGCAACAAAGATTACAGATTGTTTATCTGTTTACCTCATCCGCTTAACCTGGCATAAACCTCCACTTAATTTACTGCCCCGACAATAGAGCAGTTCTCAACTATTTTACCCATACCAGCGCGAATCACCATGATCCGAGCGCCTGCGACAGCCGCCGGGTTGTGTTTGCGAAACTCTCGTCTGAAGGGTGTACGCTCCCAGGAGGTGCCATGAGCCCGATCGCCGATCGACGGTTGAGCCGCCGCGCCATGCTGCGCACCATGTTTACCGCCGGCGCTGCCAGCGTTCTCGCTGCCTGCGGCCAGGCC